>JAZRGY010000114.1:0-14832 GCA_045644485.1 Candidatus Cryptobacteroides sp.
AAATATGGTGAGGGCAGAAGAATCTTCAGGATGGCTCCCCTCCACCACCACTACCAGAAGGAAGGCATCCCGGCACTGATCCAAAGACCTGCCAAAGCCCTTCCTGAGGCAAAGATAGTTTCAAGGTTCTGGATTGTGGGAATCATACTCGCAGTCATTACCGTAGCATTGTTGAAAGTCAGATAAAGAAAGTCAGTAGATATGTCCAGAATTGTAGTGTTAGGAGGAGGCGAAAGCGGAGTGGGCTCCGCAGTCCTCGCAAAAGTCAAAGGTCACGATGTATTCCTCTCGGATATGGGAAAGATATCTGAGTCATACGCTGCCATGCTCGATAAATGGCAGATTCCCTTCGAGCAGGGTTGTCATACCGAAGACCTCATCCTCAATGCGGACGAGGTAATAAAGAGTCCAGGCATACCATCCACAGCACCGATGGTCCAGAAGATTACAGAAAAGGGCATCGGGGTGATTTCAGAGATCGAATTTGCAGGAAGATATGATTCTGCAAAGAAGGTCTGCATCACAGGAAGCAACGGAAAGACGACCACGACTTCCCTTGTATACCACCTTCTCAAGCAGGCCGGTATGAACGTAGGACTCGGAGGCAACATCGGAAAGAGTTACGCCCTCCAGGTCGCTACAGAGGATTACGACATCTATGTACTGGAACTCAGCAGTTTCCAGTTGGACAACGTATATGACTTCAAGGCTGACATAGCGATCATCACCAACATCACACCGGACCATCTGGACAGGTACGGACACAACATGGAAAACTATGTCAAGGCAAAATTCCGCATCACTCGCAACATGTCAAGCGATGACTGCTTCATCTTCTGCTCAGACGACGACATAACAGTCAGACACCTCGACCAGATCGTGATGAAGGCTCAGAAACTGCCTTTCACCCAGAAGACAGAGGTCGAGCAAGGAGCGTTCGTAAAGGAGGAAAAGATGATCGTAAGGTACAAGGAGCAGGAATGCGACATGTATCTTCAGGAACTGGCCCTCGGAGGAAAGCACAATGTATACAACTCCATGGCAGCAGCCCTTGCAGCCAAGGTAATGGATATAGACAATGAGGCCATACGCAGCGGACTCGCCACCTTCCAGGCTGTGGAGCACCGTCTGGAGAATGTACTCAGCATCAAGGATGTACTTTATATAAATGACTCAAAGGCGACAAATGTAGATGCCGCATGGTACGCTCTGGAGTGTCAGACAAGACCAGTAGTGTGGATCGTAGGAGGTACAGACAAGGGTAACGACTACGAGAGTCTCATACCTCTGGCAAAGGAGAAGGTAAAGGCAATGATATGCATGGGACTGGACAACAGGAAGTTCCACGAATCTTTCGAAGGAGTGGTTCCGGAAATCCATGACGTGACTTCAGCCAAAGACGCCGTGAACCTGGCCCATAATCTTGCTATATCAGGAGATGTCGTACTCCTGTCGCCATGTTGCGCAAGTTTCGACCTTTTCAAGAATTACGAGGACAGGGGAAGACAGTTCAAGGAAGCCGTAAGAAATCTTTAGCATATGAAGACAGATGGCAAAAGGAAGACCGGAACCCCAAGAAAAGGGTTCTGGGGTTTCATCGATAATATAGAAGGAGACAAGGTCGTATGGATAATCGTATTCCTGCTGATCATGATCTCCATTCTTGCCATATTCTCTTCAACCTCTCTCCTGAAGGAAGGCAGCAAGGACAGGATGGACTTCGCAAGCGAGCATCTCGTCATTGTCGGTATCGGACTTGGACTGATCTTCGGTCTTTACAACATAAAGAAGATCGCCATATTCAGGATACTTTCACAACTTGGATTCGGAGTATCGTTCGTGCTTCTCGCCCTTCTCGCCTCGCACCTGAAGATTCCCGGGGTAATTGAGGCGGAAAGGATAAACGGAGCATGGAGAACCCTCAAGATAGCGGGATTTCAGATGCACGTATTTGAGGTGGTGAAGGTTGCGATGGTCCTGTATCTTGCATGGGCCATACACGCCTATAAGGAAAAGCGTCTTAAATACGGCAAGACAGACCTGCAGAAACGACTGATATACATGTACGCGCCGATACTTGTCGTCTGTGTCCTTACCCTCCTGGGAAGCGGTTCCAGCGCGGTCTTCATCGGAGTCATACTCATAGCAACCCTTCTGATCGGAGGAATGCCGTTCAAGGAGATTGCACTTGCAGGAGTCGCAGGACTGGCTGCACTTCTGCTCATCATCGGAGTATATAACGCCACTGACGGCAAAGTCTTCGGAAGATTCGAAAGAATAGCAACAATGAACAGCCGTCTGGGAGCAGATTACGATGCAGAAAGACTCAAGGAAGTGACTCCCAGATCCAGGGAATTCTACCGGATCCTGGACGAGATCAAACAGCCATACAGCGCAAAGATAGCGGTTCACGAAGGAAAGATCCTGGGCAAAGGAAGCGGAAACAGTACACAGAAATACGTCGTATCCAACATATACGGAGACTATATGTTCAGTTTCCTTCTCGAAGAATACGGACTCATAGGAGGCATGATCGTCATCTTCCTATACGTGAGTCTTCTGGCAAGAGGATCGACAATAGCGAGACTCTGTAGCAACGAGTACGCAAAGATAGCGGTCGGAGGACTGAGTGTACTCATCACCGGTCAGGCATTCATGCATATGTTCGTCAATGTCGACATAGGCCCGATGACAGGACAGACCCTGCCACTGATCAGTCACGGCAGTTTCGCCTTCCTCGTCTTCTGCATAGCCTTCGGAGTAATCCTGTCAATCAGCAGGATGGCCAGGAAAAAGATACAGGAAGAGGAAGAGGCCGCCATACCTATATACGAAAGTGAGGACGACATACAGGCCAGCATAGACATACTCGAACAGATAGACAGAGACTTATAATGGAATACAGGAAAATAAGAGCAATCATAAGCGGAGGGGGTACGGGAGGACACATCTTCCCTGCCCTTTCCATCGCAGATAAACTAAAGGAACTGAACCCCGAGACAGAAATCCTCTTCGTAGGAGCGGAAGGAAGGATGGAGATGGAGAAGGTGCCGGCGGCAGGTTATCAGATCGTCGGGCTTCCGGTATCCGGACTCCAGCGCAGACTTACCCTCTCAAATTTCGCACTCCCCTTCAAGGTCATAAAGAGCGTGAGTATGGCTAAGAGACTCATCAGGAAATTCAGACCGGACATCGCGATCGGAGTGGGCGGATATGCCAGCGCTCCTTTGCTATGGGCGGCAACGCGCATGGGCATTCCCACACTCATCCAGGAGCAGAACGGATATGCCGGCCTGACCAACAAGATCCTTGGAAAGAAGGCAAAGAGCATCTGTGTGGCATACGAAGGAATGGAAAGGTTCTTCCCTGCAGACAGGATAGTTCTCTCCGGCAACCCTATCAGAAAGGATATCGTTCCGGCAACCCCTGAAATGAAGAAGGAGGCATACGGATTCTACGGACTCGACCCACAGAAGAAGCATATATTCGTTGTGGGAGGCAGTCTTGGAAGCGGCACCCTCAATGAGGCTATGAAGAAATGGATCAGTGACGGCTGCCCTGGAGGAAAGGACATCGAGGTCATCTGGCAGTGCGGCAAATACTACAAGAAGTCGGTGGATGCCTTCATGGACGAGGCAAAGGCTTCGGGAAAGCCTGTCGGGGGCATACAGCATTCCGACTTCATCATGAGGATGGACCTAGCCTATGCTGCAGCAGACATCGTGATATCACGCTCTGGAGCAAGTTCTGTGTCAGAATTGTGCGCAGCGCACAAGGCTGTAATCTTCGTTCCGTCTCCGAACGTAGCGGAAGACCATCAGACACACAATGCAATGGCCCTTGTCCGCAAGGATGCGGCAATGATGGTCAAGGATGCCGAGGCTGGAGAAAAACTGATGTCTACGGCATGCGCACTGATAGAAAATACAGAACAGATCGCTCTAATGGAAGAAAACATAGCATCTCTGGCGCTTCGTGAGGCTGCTATGACAATCGCACAGGAAGTTTATAAGATCGTACGGTAATGGCTGAATACAGACACATATATTTCATAGGAATAGGCGGCATTGGAATGAGCGCCATCGCGAGGTATTACAATGCCAAGGGATACAAGGTAAGCGGATATGACAAGACACCGTCCCCACTTACCAAAGCCCTCGAGGACGAAGGCATCGAAGTACATTATGAGGACAATACTTCCTTCGTACCGAAGGATGTGGAGAATACTCTTGTAGTATATACTCCCGCTATTCCCAAGGATATGGGAGAACTGACATATGTACAGGAACACGGATACCGTGTCATCAAGAGATCCAGAATGCTCGGCGAGATTTCGGCAGGACAAAGGTGCATGGCTGTGGCAGGAACCCACGGAAAGACCACTACCAGCACTCTCGTAAGCCACATCTTCACTGCAGCAGGAGAAGGATGCTCGGCATTCCTCGGAGGTATTTCCAAGAACTACGGTACAAATCTCCTGATTCACGAAAATGACGTAGTGGTGGCTGAAGCGGATGAATTCGACCGTTCCTTCCTCCAACTCTTTCCTGAGATCGCGGTCATCACATCGATGGACCCCGATCATCTGGACATCTACGGAGACGAAGAACATATCCGCGAGGCATTCAAGGCATTTGCTTCTCAGGTGAGCGGAACAGTCATCGTAAAGCATGGACTGGACATAACCCCTGCAGACACAGAAGCCAGGATACTTACATATTCTTACGACGACCCTGAGGCTGACTTCCACGCTGTCCTGACAGAGGGAGACGGCACAGGATTCACTCATTTCGACATACATTGGGCCGGAGGAGTCATCCGGGATTGTGTAGTGGGCATACCTGGATGGGTCAATATCGAAAACGCAGTGGGAGCGGCGGCAATCGGGCTCACATATGGTCTGAATCCTGACAAGATACGGGAGGCACTTGCATCATTCAGCGGAGTAAAACGCAGATTCGACATACAGTTGAAATCGGATAGGTGCATATACATAGACGACTATGCACACCATCCTCGTGAGATTTCAGCATCTCTCACATCCATCCGCGGCAACTTCCCTGAGCATAAACTCACGGCAATATTCCAGCCGCACCTCTACACAAGAACCCGTGACTTTGCAGACGGATTCGCACAGTCATTGAGCACCGTGGACAGGCTCATACTTCTGGACATCTACCCGGCCCGTGAGGAGCCTATACCAGGGGTCACATCGGAAATCATATTCAAGGGAGTGACCGCACCGGAAAAGATTCTCATCAAGAAGGAGGAACTGATGGATTACATGAGGAGCATCACCCTCGAAGACAAGGAAGTCTTCGTTACAGTAGGAGCAGGCGATATCGACAGATTTGTGGAGCCTATATGTGAATTACTGAAAACAAAATGAAAAAGATATTGAAATACATTCTTCTTGCTTTCTGCGGATCATCTCTGGCAGCGTGCTTCATATTGGCCTTCACTGCAGGTGCCAACTACCGGAAGAGCATCAGATGCACAGAACTGAAGGTGGCAGTTCTGGACAGCATGGAGAACAGTTTCGTATCAAGGGGAGACATCAGGAGTTACCTCGACAAAGAGTACGGGGAATATATCGGAGAGGTCATGGACAGCATCGACCTTGTCAGGATCGAGGACATCGTGGACAGCAGGAGCGCAGTCCTGAAAAGCCAGGCTTATGTCACCAGGGACGGGATCCTGCATGTGGATGTGACACAAAGAAAGCCTGTGGTTCGGTTCCAGAAAAAAGACGGAGGCTTCTATGCAGATGCCGACGGATATATATTCCCACTCCAGAGGACATATGCCTCGCATGTGCAGATAATCGACGGAAACATTCCACTTGCGGCAAACAGCGGATATAAGGGAGAAATAGCAGATCCGAAGGAAAAGGCCTGGTTCGAGAGCATGATGAGAGTGGTGAACTACATCGAGAACAGCAGGACATGGAGGGACAAGATAGTACAGATCTCCATCGATGAAGGAAAGGATATCATCCTCATCCCACGCAAAGGCAATGAGAGATTCCTGTTCGGCCAGCCTACGGACATAGAAGAGAAGTTCCGGAAGATGGAAAAATATTACACCCATATCATCCCAGCAAAAGGAGAAGGATATTACAGGACGGTCGACCTCAAGTATAGGGATCAGATCGTATGCAACGTGAAATAAAAGATACAACATATGGAGATACAGGACAGATACATAACATCCATCGATCTTGGAACATCGAAGATCGCCCTCACCGTAGCCAAGGTAGAGGGAGAGAATGTCCAGATCGTATATTACAAGGAGACCCAGTCTGAAGGCATCAGGAACAGCAGCGTGTTCAATGCCTCACAGGTGAGCGAACCTTTGGCGGAGGCTATCGGCCAGGCGGAAAGCGCTCTGGGCATAAAGATCACTCAGGCTGTTGTCGGCATGCCCAAATACCCTATAAGACAGGAGTCCAGCACAGGCAAGATAGAGGGCCGAGGCTTTGACGAAGACATTACGGCTGAGGATGTGGCGGAACTGAAAAGGTCCGCCCAGGACATGTATCCTCTCGAAAACCCAAACATGGAGGCCATCTATGGAGCGGTAGCCCAGTCTTTCTCCGATGGTGAGAATTTCCAGATCATAGAAAACGACATCATCGGCATGACCAGTGATGTGCTGGAAGGCCATTTCAAGATATTCATCGGAAAGAAAAGTTCCCTTGCAAAGATAGACACTGTCCTGAAAAAGGCAGGAATCGTGGCGGCCCGCAAGTATTTCACAGCGGACACTACAGCAAAGGCAGTGCTTCTCGACTCTGAGATGGAGAACGGTGTGGCAATGATAGATTTCGGAGGAGGATGCGTCTCGGTTTCCATCTACCATGGAAACATCATGAGGCATTATGCCTCTATCCCGTTCGGAGGCAAGAACATTACCGGGGACATACAGATAGAGTCCGAGGGAAGCATAAGCCGCGACCTTGCAGAAAACATAAAGATCGCCTTCGGAGCATGCATGCCTGAAAAGATCCAGAACCTCAGTGATAAGATCATCCACATCAAGAGCGACAACGGAGAGGCTGACAAGAAACTTCCTGTCAAGTATCTTTCGGAGATCATCACAGCCAGAATCGAGGAAATACTTATGGCTGTCCTTTATGAAATCCAGCAGAGCGGATTTGCAGACAGGCTCATGAGCGGAATCGTCGTGACAGGAGGATGTGCGCAGACTGCAAATCTCGGAAACTTCATATACGACCTTTCCGGTTACAGAGTAAGGACAGGCTATCCGAGACATCTGTTCTCATTCCAGGGATGCGAAGGAATCACAGAGACATCTGCAGCCACATCCATCGGTCTCATAATGGCAGCAAAGGAAGACCGCACCCTCAACTGCGCATTTGCGAAGGACGGATATGTTCCGGAGACTGTCATCACAGGAGTTGAAACAGAAAAAGCACACAAGGATACGCTTTTTGATCCGGATGAGATCGAAACTGTAAAGACACCGCAACCTGCAGACAACAAGAATAATGAGCAAAAACCCAAACCTAGAAAAGTAAAGTGGACAGACAAGTTCGGTAAGTTCTGGGGGGACTTGTACGAGTCAGTCAATAAGGAAGTAGAAAACGAGAAGGTATAGACTATGAGTTACGATAATATTGAAATAGTTCCGGACATTTGGATTCCTGAGGAATCGATAATCAAGGTCATCGGAGTCGGAGGCGGCGGATGCAACGCCGTGAACTACATGTACAGGCAGAAGATTGAAGGCTGTACCTTCATCGTATGCAACACTGACCGTCAGGCACTTGACAAATGCGAGGTACCCATCAAGATACAATTGGGAGATGACGGACTCGGCGCAGGCACCAACCCTACGGAAGGAAGAAACGCCGCCCTGAACTCACAGGTCGAGATAGAGAAGATTCTTGACAACAACACCAAGATGCTCTTCATCACTGCCGGAATGGGTGGCGGTACAGGTACTGGAGCGGCTCCGGTAATAGCGTCAATGGCAAAGAAGAAAGGCATCCTTACAGTAGGTGTCGTGACCATCCCTTTCCAGAGTCAGGGAGCGGAAGCCATGTCAAAGGCCATCGACGGTATTGCCGAACTTGAGAACAATGTCGACAGTCTCCTGATCATCGACAATGAGAAACTCTTCGATGTCTATGGCGACCTGCTCATTCAGGACGCATTCCCTAAGGCTGACGAGGTCCTTGCCACTGCCGTAAGAGGCATAACGGAAATAATAAAGAAGAGAGGCCATATCAATGTCGACTTCAAGGATGTAAGCACCATGATGAAGAACGACAACCGCGGAGGAAGCCGTTACGCACTCATGGGCTGCGGTACAGGTACCGGTCCTGACAGGATCGAGGATGCTGTAAGGACTGCTCTCGAATCTCCACTGCTCAATGACTTCGACCTCAATACGGCCCAGAAGGTCCTCATCAACGTAACTACCGGTGACAATTCCGAAGGACTTACCATGAGCCAGTATCGCGAGGTAAGCGACATGATAAAGAAATATACCGGAAATGCCAACAACTTCAAGAGCGGACTGGTGTTCGACGATAGCCCTGAATTCGGAGACAGGATCAACATCACCGTCATCGTCACAGGAATAAACATGACAATGGCTCTTCCTCAGACTGAGGTCGGCAACATCATAATGATCGACAGCAACTTCAAGTACGAAAGGAGCAGGGCGGCATCGGAAGAAGGCATAGACCTTCCGCAGGTAAAGATCCACAAGATAGGATATAACAGCGCTCCTGTAAGGAAGAAACTGATGTTCGACAGCAGCAACAGACCTGCGCTCCTCGTAGATGAAGGTCAGGACAGAAGCGAACTTGAGAATGTTT
This sequence comes from Candidatus Cryptobacteroides sp., assembly GCA_045644485.1. GTDB lineage: Bacteria > Bacteroidota > Bacteroidia > Bacteroidales > UBA932 > Cryptobacteroides. The sequence continues at coordinate 8,849 of JAZRGY010000114.1, forward strand.
CTGCATTAAGAAGGAAGGCAAAGCCAGGACAGAATAGGGAGGAATTATAATTTTTATTAATTTTGCGCCCTGATAAACAATTGAGAACATGGAACGTAAGACAAGGGTAAGATTCGCCCCATCTCCTACAGGCCCTCTCCATATGGGAGGCGTGCGTACAGCACTTTACAATTACCTCTTCGCAAAGCAGCACGGAGGAGACTTCATCATAAGGATTGAAGACACCGACTCGCAGAGATTTGTTCCCGGAGCGGAAAAATATATAATCGAGGCATTGAACTGGTGCGGCATCGTACCTGACGAAGGTGTGGATGCTTCAGGCAACGTTGTGGAGACAGCGTCAGAGCGCCATCCGCATGCACCTTACAGACAGAGTCAGAGAAAGCCTATCTACCGCCAGTACGCGGAGCAACTCGTTGCAGACGGATTTGCCTACTACGCATTCGATACTGCTGAGGAACTAGGAGCAAAGCGTGCTGAGATGGAGGCTGCCGGACAGACCTTCATCTACGGCCTTTCCACACGCATGGGACTCCGCAACTCCCTCTCTCTTCCGGAGGCAGAAGTGAAGGAACTCCTCGAGACACGCACCGACTGGACCATCAGGTTCAAGATGCCGGAAAACAGGATCGTGAAGATGGATGACCTTATCCGCGGTCATGTGGAGGTAAACACAGACACACTCGATGACAAGGTTCTCTGGAAGAGGGCTGACGAACTCCCTACCTATCATCTTGCTAACATAGTTGACGACCATCTTATGGAGATCACAGAAGTGATCCGCGGTGAGGAGTGGCTTCCGTCCCTTCCTCTTCATTACCTCCTTTATGAGGCATTCGGATGGACAGAGACCCAGCCTAGATTCGCGCATCTGTCCCTTCTTCTGGAACCGGACGGAAAAGGAAAATTGAGCAAGAGAGACGGAGACCGTCTCGGCTTCCCGGTATTCCCGCTCCAGTGGGTAAACGCAGAGGGAGAGGTATCACGCGGATACCGTGAGGACGGTTATTTCCCTGAGGCTTTCGTGAACCTGCTTGCGATGCTCGGATGGAACCCTGGAAACGATCAGGAACTTTTCTCTCTTGAAGAACTCGTAGAGGCATTCTCTCTCGAAAGAGTAGTCAAGTCCGGAGCAAGATTCAACGCAGACAAGGCAAAGTGGTTCAATAAGGAATATCTCCGCAAGAAGAGCGTTTCAGAACTCACAGACCTCTACATCCCAGTTCTCGAGAGCAAGGGAATCACAGGATTTTCACGTGAATATGTGGAAAAGGTGGTTACACTGATCCAGGAAAGGGCTACATTCGTGGCGGATTTCTGGGATATCGCATCGTATCTTTTCGTGGCGCCTACCACTTTCGTGGAGAAGGATGCAGCAAAATTCTGGAAAGAGGAGAACTACACACTTGCCCTCAAGGTTGCTGACTTCATCCTCGGATTCGAGGGAGAGTTCACAAAGGAGAACCTCGAAGGACCTCTTGAAGAGTATATCCGCAGCAACGAGTGGCCTATGGGCAAGGTAATGAACTGCCTGCGTCTGGCCCTTGTGGGTGCATCAAGCGGACTCGGAATCGCTGACATCGTCACTCTTATCGGAAAAGAGGAATTTGCAAGAAGAATTGAATACATAAAAAATACATTGTCTTAAAATATGAAGATAGGAATCTGCAACGACCACGCTGGTGTGGATTACAAGAACCAGTTGATGAAATACCTTACAGAAAAGGGTTATGAGATGGTGAACTTCGGCACCGACACTACAGCAAGCATGGATTACCCTGATGTGGCACATCCTCTTGCAGAGGCTGTGGAAAGCGGTCAGGTAGACCTCGGTATCGCATTCTGCGGTACAGGTAACGGTATCGGCATCACTCTCAACAAGCATCAGGGCATCCGTGCCGGACTCTGCTGGACTCCTGAGATAGGTCGCCTCATCAAGCAGCACAACAATGCCAATGTGCTTGTAATGCCCGCAAGATTCATCTCTTACGAGACTGTCGTCGAAATCACTGATGCATGGCTTGGCGAGACTTTCGAAGGCGGACGCCACCAGACACGCATCGACAAGATGGCATGTAAATAATTCATTTTGGAAGCATTGATACTAAGACCGGATTCTGCTCCTCTGACCAGAAACATCGAGGACTATCCGGAAGGGATAATCATCCCTATAGACAAACCATACAGATGGACATCGGCGGACGTGATCAGAAAGGTCAAGTTCGCCGCTATCCGTCATTTCGGAAAGAAGAATCTCAAGGTCGGCCATGCAGGTACGCTTGATCCTCTGGCAACAGGAGTTCTGCTTGTCTGTATAGGCAAGGCTACAAAACTTGCGGAGACTCTCCAGTCCCATGACAAGGAGTACATTGCAGGCATCACCTTCGGAGCAACCACACCTTCATACGACCTGGAAAAGGAGATTGACAGGTTCTTTCCTCATGAACATATTACAGCAGAGGCGGTCAAGTCTGCCCTTCCGGCATTCATCGGAGAGCAGGACCAGATCGCTCCCCTGTTCAGCGCCAAGTCAGTGGACGGAGTCCGTGCCTACGAACTCGCCCGTAAACTTCATAAAGAGGGCAAGACCCTGGACGAGGCGGCGGAGGAACTTATAAGGGTCAGCAGAATCAGCATCACTGAACTTGAACTTATCAGTTTTTCAGATGCTGTGGTTTCGAAAACCGTGCTACCCCCCTGGCCGCAGGGGGAGGGGCCCGCGACGAAGTCGTGGGAGGGGTCGTTTTCGAAACCAGTTGAATCTGAAAAATCGAATGCTTCCAGCAGGATAAACGTTACTGACAATTCGGCTTTGGGACTGCCGCGCGCCGAAGTCAGGATGGCATGCAGCAAAGGAACGTATGTCCGCGCATTTGCCCGTGACCTAGGGGAAGCGCTCGGAAGCGGAGCCCATCTGGACAGCCTTCAGCGCAGCCGCAGCGGCATATTCCGCGTAGAGAATGCCCTTACCGTAGATCAGGCAATAGAATGTCTAAAGCAATAGGAACATATTCGTACAGGAATATCTGGAGGGTGGCTTACCCGATCCTGATAAGTCTGGTGATGGAGCAGATGATCGGTCTGACCGATACGGCCTTCCTCGGAAGAGTCGGTGAGGTCGAACTGGGAGCATCGGCCATCGCCATTGTGTACTATATGGTCCTGTTCATGATAGGATTCGGCTTCAGTCTTGGAGCCCAGATCATCATTGGACGAAGAAACGGAGAAGGGAATCTTATTGAAACCGGAAAGATATTCTGGAACGGGCTCTACTTCGTACTTGGATTGGCAGGTGCAATCATAGTCCTGTCCGAACTGTTCTCACCAACTCTCATGAGGCTCATGGTATCCTCGACAGCCATCTATGATGCTGCATTGAGTTATGTGAGATGGAGACTTCCAGGCATGGTCTTCGCCTTTGTCACTGCTATGTTCCGTGCTTTCTATGTCGGAACGACACAGACCAAGACACTGACACTCAACTCAGTGGTCATGGTACTCTCGAATATCCTCTTCAACTGGATACTCATATTCGGAAAGTTCGGCTGCCCGGCCCTCGGCATCACAGGAGCAGCAATAGGTTCCAGCATGGCGGAACTTGTTTCCCTCATATTCTTCGTCATCTACACACGCACGAAGTGCGACCGCAGGAAATACGGACTCGACAAGGCTGCCAGATTTGAGTCCTCTGAACTTAAGGGGATGATGCCTGTATGCTCCTGGACCATGATACAGAACACCATATCCATCTCGACATGGTTCATATTCTTCCTATATATCGAACATCTCGGAGAGCGCGCCTTGGCCATCTCAAACATCACCCGCAGCGTATCCGGTCTGATATGGGTCGTACTGCAAGCATTCTCAGCGACATGCAGCACCCTTGTCAGCAACATCATAGGAGAGGGACATCAGGAAAAGGTAATGTCGCTTGTAAAGCGCATACTCAAACTGTCGTATGCAATCGTAAGCATCATGATAATAGGCTTCTGCATCTTTCCTGAAGCCATAGCCAGAATATACACGGACATTCCGTCCCTTGTCAACGCATCAGTTCCGGCAATGGTCGTAATGTGCTCATCCTATTTCCTCAATGTAGGAGGACAAGTCTTCTTTCAGGCAGTCTCAGGAACAGGCAGCACAAAGACTGCATTCAAACTGGAAATGGTCGCCCTGGTATTCTATATGGCATATTGTACGGTGATAATCGGAATCCTCAAACTGGATGTTGCCATCTGCTGGACAGCCGAACATGTATATGCAGGAATCCTTCTGATCTGCAGCCTGTGGTACATGCGCTCAGGCCGCTGGAAGAACCGCCGCATCTGATTTCCACTCAGCATCAAACAGACTGATATTCAACACCTTACAAGAATTGCGTTCCGCCAAAAAGACGTGGGTAATTCTTATATATCATTGGTTTATAAAGAGTTATATGACACGATATTGCTTGATGGCTCGGGTAAGGGTGTAGTCCAAGGGATATTTCGCACGACTTGATGCTGCCTTGCGCGCCAGTTCGGCAGCATGAGTTGCTGTTTCTGAATCTGAGGCTCCTGATTCAATCAGTTTGAGGATATTGTCGGTCAGGACGTGCTCCAGAAGAAGATGGAAGGCATGGCCGTGGTCGTGGTGACGCAGGTGACAGAGTTCATGCAGGAGAACATAGTCCTGCAGCACCTTCGGAAGACGTACTATATTAAGATTCAGGTTTATGTTACCCATCGTCGAGCAACTTCCCCAGTTGGATGCATTGTGCTTGATCGCAACGCGGTTATATCTGAACCCATAGCGGGAGGCCAGTTCGGCAAGCCGCGCAGGCAGTTCGCGGCGGGCCTGACGCCGCAGTGCTTCTATTTCAGCGTCTGTCGGCATCACGACATCCTTGAACTTCTCTTTCTGACGGGCCATGGTCTCGATGATCCATGACCTGCGGGACTGGAAAAATGCATAGGCAACCGCATAGGGCACTATATATGGGACTGAGACACTCACACCCTTGACAGGATGGACACGGATACCTATACTCCTGCTCCTGAGACTCTTGCGAAATATGACATCACCAATCTCAGGGTCCTTATAAATCTTTTCAGAAGTTCCTGACATATCAGTACCCGATGCTTTCGAAGAATTCAAGAAGAAGCGGCGCTAGTTTCGGGCTGTTGCAGATGTAGGAACCGTGATCCTCACCCGGAATCACGACCGCTTTGCCGAAAGGAATGTTATCCCCTATCAGACGTGTATGGTCTGCAAGGATGAGGTCATTCTCTCCAGACATTATCAGAGCCGGACATCCTATACCCTGCATATCCTCGACTGTCATCGTCGGTTCGTTCTGCATCATGATGACCAGAGGCTCGTCGGTAGGCTGAGCCAGGAATCCCTGCTCGAATTCAGGTACAAGAGAGCCATGCACGAAGATATTCGCTCCGCCGGTGGCGATTGCACCTAGGGTTCCCGGGTACATGACTTCCAATTGCAGGGCGATGTTGCCGCCGTCGCTGAATCCGAATACCGCCGGCTTCTCAAGGCCCTTGGCCTTTATGAATTCATATACATCAGTCGCCATGTCCTTGTAATGGTACTCGGGAAGACGAGGGTTCGCTCCCTGTCCTCTCGAATCGAGGGCATATACCATGTAACCGGCCTGGGCGAGGTCGCGATGGGCGGTCTCAAGGTCGTTATGGCTTCCTCCGTTTCCATGGAGAAGGATAACCGGTTTACCTGCGCCCTCGGCTGCATAGAAAAGACTGACACCATTCACTTCGATGGTGTCGGTATAACTTTGGTATGAATGATTTACGCATGCGCTCATCACAACCGCGAGAATCGCCGGGATGATGCTTCGGAAGAAAGATCTGTAATTAAATTTATGCATTGGATCCTTTTATTTTCTCAAAGATAATCATTATTTTTGTAGAGTACCTAAAACAGTTTGCTATGGCTTTCACTTTATTCAAATCCGGCGAGGACTTATGGAATCT
>JAZRGY010000115.1:0-8563 GCA_045644485.1 Candidatus Cryptobacteroides sp.
CGAAAAAAGAGAAAAAACGGATAACTGTTAACTAAATATTTAAAAAGAAATGAGAACTTTTTGTATCGTGATTGTGTTGAAACGTCGTTTATTTAAAAAATTGATAATCAGCGTTAAGATTACAATCATGATCTAATATAAGTCGTTGATAATTAAGCACAAGTTCCTATTTAAATCAGGTTCCTATAATAATTAGAATTAGGAACCTTCTTGTTTACATTATGTCAACTTAATGGTTCTGTGAAAAGTCATATGCTTCTATTTAACATAATTTTAATAAGATTCTGATTGCAAATCAGTAGCAAAGAAATTATTTTTGCGCCAAATTATTACAATACTTTACTATACTATGGGTATTCTTCAAATTTTCACTTTGTTCGGTGCAATGGGTATGTTCCTTTACGGAATGAATCTCATGAGCGCAGGACTTCAGAAGGCTGCCGGTGACAGACTTAGGGGCTTTCTTTCAGCGATGACATCAAACCCGTTCAAGAGGGTCATGACAGGTGTGGGCATCACAGCCCTCATACAGTCATCGTCGGCAACTACCGTAATGGTCGTCAGTTTCGTGAACGCTGGACTTCTGACCCTTGTACAGGCAATCGGAGTCATCATGGGCGCAAATATCGGTACGACAATCACTGCCTGGATGGTTTCCCTCCTCGGATTCAAGGCCGATATATCGATTCTTGCCGTACCTTTAATGCTTCTGGGCTTCCTCTTTTCCAACTCGAAAAAGAACCAGCACAAGAACATCGGTGAACTTATCGTAGGATTTTCACTCCTTTTCCTCGGACTTTCATTCATGAAAGAATCCGTTCCTGATCTGAAACAGACACCTGAAGTTCTTGAATTCGTAAAACAGTGGTCCGGATATGGATTCTGGTCTGTACTTATCTTCCTTGGAATAGGAACAATACTTACCCTGATCCTTCAGTCGTCTTCTGCAACAATGGCCATTACCCTTATCATGCTGAGCATGGGCTGGATCCCCTTCCCTATGGCATGCGCAATGGTACTTGGCGAAAACATTGGAACCACCATCACAGCAAACATTGCAGCCTCTGTTGGTAATCCTTCTGCAAAACGTGCTGCCCTGTCCCATACTATATTCAATGTATTCGGAGTCATCTGGGCATTGATTCTATTCAGGCCATTCCTGAATCTGGTAGGAAAGATCATCGAATTGATGGGCTTCCCTAACCCGGCAGCAGACGGTTTCAACGTCGCAGAACCGGATGGAGCAGATGGTACAGCAGCCCTCTACGGATTGTCAATGCTCCATACTCTCTTCAATCTGATAAACACTCTCGTGCTCGTATGGTTTACCGAACTGATTGCTAAAATCGTATCAAAGATCGTCAAACAGCCTGAAAACAAGGAGGAAAAACCATACAGACTCAAATACATCAATGCCGGTCCTCTTGCAACGCCTGAACTCGCTACAGAACAGGCTATCAAGGAAATCATACACTTTGCAAAGATTTCCCGCAACGGCCTCGGTTATGCCAGAGCGGCAATAAATGAAACCGAACCGGACAAGTTCGAAGAACTTCGAGAGAAACTCGTGAAGTACGAGGAAATCTCTGACAGAATCGAATATGAGATTGCAAACTTCCTCAATGCCGTTTCTGAGGGCGAAATCAGCGAAGCCACATCTTATAAGATAAAGGCTATGTACAAGATCATCGGAGAACTTGAATCTCTTGGTGACTCCGGCGAAAGCATCAGCAGAATCCTCTCGCGTAGGAATGTACACAACAAGACATTCGATCAGGAGACAGTCAAGAAACTTAACGCAATGATAGATCTTGTAGACAATGCCTACAATGTTATGATCACCAACCTCAATCTTGCAGAAAGCGGCGAACTTGAGGAGATTGCAAATGCATATGCAGCAGAAGAAAGGATCAACGGTCTCCGTGACCACCTCCGTGACGAAGAGATCAACAGTCTTGAGGATAACAGGAAGAATTACCAGACCAGTGTATATTACATGGATGTGGTATCAGAACTGGAAAAGATGGGTGACTTCATGATCAATATCTCACAGGCACTCTACAAATGCAAACTTAAAGTTTCGTAAATACCGATAATTTAAGTAATTTTGCAGCCCCGTTGATTCGGGGCTGTTTAATTTTATAGTTATGGCAAGGAAGAAGCAGGAAATAATATTGGAGAATGTCACCATAGAAGCGGTGGCTGCAGAAGGCAAGGCATTGGCAAGAATCGACGGCACAGTACTGTTCGTGCAGTTTGCTGTACCAGGAGATGTTGTGGATGTAAAGGTCACAAAAAAGAAGAAAAACTATATGGAGGGATTCATACTCCGTATGGTAAAACCTTCAGAACATCGTCTGGAACCGTTCTGCAAGCATTTCGGCGTCTGCGGAGGATGCAAATGGCAACCTCTTCCTTACCAGATGCAGTTACAGGCAAAACAGCAGCAGGTCTACGATCAACTGGTACGTATCGGTCATCTTGATGTCCCTGAAATATCCCCTATCGTACCTTCAGACCAGACGACTTACTACCGTAACAAACTGGAATTCACCTTCTCTCAACGCAGATGGATATTCGATGACGAAAACGCTGAAGTACTTTCTGAACAGGAGAAATATGGTTTAGGATTCCATGTAGGCAGATTTTTCGACAAAGTGCTTGATATCGAGCATTGCTATCTCCAACCGGAACCTTCAAATGCAATACGTCTGTTCATAAGGAAATATGCCCTCGAACATGGTCTTACCTTCTTCAACATCAGAGATCATGTGGGCTTCCTTCGCAACATGTTCATACGCACGACAGAAGAGGGCAATGTCATGCTCATCATATGCTTCTATCATGAAGATTCTGAGGCACGTACTGCCCTTCTCGATGCTGTAGCAGACGAATTCCCTCAGATAACATCACTATACTATGTAATCAACGGTAAGGCCAATGATTCCATATCTGACCAAGAATGCGTTCTATACAAAGGCGAGGATGCAATCTATGAATATATGGAAGGACTGAAGTTCAAGATCGGACCAAAGTCTTTCTATCAGACAAATACAAAACAGGCATACAAACTTTACAGCGTTGCTCGCGAATATGCTGCACTGACAGGATCTGAAGTTGTTTATGACCTCTATACCGGTACAGGAACAATCGCTCAGTTCGTATCACGCCAGGCATCAAAGGTAATAGGTATCGAATATGTACCTGAAGCGATTGAAGACGCAAAGATCAATGCGGCAAACAATGACATCACCAACTGTGATTTCTATGCCGGTGACATGAAGGACATACTGACCGACTCGTTTGTAGAAGTACATGGTCGTCCTGATGTAATCATCCTTGATCCACCTAGAGCAGGTATCCATCCTGACGTAGCACAGGTCATACTGAATGCTGCACCAGACCGCATGGTGTATGTAAGTTGTAATCCGGCATCACAGGCGCGTGACTTGGAAATACTCTGCAAGGACTACGAAATCACTGCCGTACGCCCTGTGGACATGTTCCCGCACACCCACCATGTTGAAAATGTGGTCGCTCTGAAACGTCGCTAGAGTTTTTCGCAGTAAAGTCTACCCTGCTCTGCAGACAAGACCTTAAGGGTTTCTCCTTTTGATGCAAACCCGCCGAACCTCAGTGTCGCTTCCAATATCCTGCCGTCAGTGGTCTTCACCTTGCCTCCTGGGCGCATGTCAGTGAAGACTACAACTGGCTCTCCTACAAGACTTTCCAATCCGGAAACAACCCCTGTAAATCCTTCTTCTGCCTTCATTTCCTGTCGAAGTGCAATGTGGTCGAAGGAACGTGTCATGTATAGTTTCCTGACTAGCCATACAGACCCGAAGATCGCTGCAGCCGAAGATATTATCACGATACCGAGAGGCTGTAAGACAGGTTGCAGATTCAACGAACCGTCCCAATTGAATAGTTCGATATTATCAACCATTGCAAAGGCCAGGGAAACCACCACTGCGACTATACCAGATATTCCAGCAACCCCGAAACCAGGTATGACAAATATCTCAATACCGATCAGCACAAGACCTGTTACAAAAAGGAGAATCTCCCAATAAGAGACAAGATGTCCCAGATAGCCAGGGGCAAAATACAGAAGGGCACCTATAATGGCAGTAAGAAGAGGAAGACCGATACCAGGAGTTCTGATTTCAACAAAGATTCCTCCTATTATCATCATCATGAAAATAGACTGAAGAAGAGGATTCAAGAGAAACTGAATCAGTTTATCCAAGAAGGACATATCATCTCCCATACTCTTAATAATAAACTCTTTACCCCCAGTTACCGCATCTGCAACTTCATATATATTTTCATATATTCCCTCGCAGTAACCGACTTCGACAGCCTCAGTTGGAGTCATGCTGAGGACATTGGCAGTATCAGTCATGGACTCCGCTATATGCGGATCGCGGCCATTAGCCTGGGCAGTAGACCGCATCATACCTCTCATGAAGGACTGATATTTGTCCGGCATCACATTGCCGGACTGATCAACCACGGTAGCGGCACCGATGGAACTTCCTGTCTTCATATATATGGAATCGCACGCAATGCTTATCAAGGCCCCAGCAGAGGCAGCCTGCATATTCACATATGCAATCACTGGCTTTTCATACCTTAGAATCGCAGACCTGATACTGTCTGCTGCATCGACAGCCCCTCCATAAGTATCCAGGTCTATCATTACATAATCAGCACCTGCTTCTCTGGCCTTATCAAGACCCAGAGTCACAAGACGCTGGGAAGATCTGTCTATATCGCTATCAAGACGGATGCGGTATACTACTGACAATGAATCACCGGCAGATACGCAGAGATGCATAAGCATCAATACTATGATCAAGGATATTCTCTTCATATCAAACAATTCTATCAATGCAAATATACAGGATTTAGTGGGAATTTTTATAACTTTGCAGCCCTTAAAACAATAGTAACGATGGATATTTTAATTCAATCACTTTTACTTATTGTCGGTCTTCTTATGATATTGTTCGGAGCGAATTACCTTGTTGACGGCTCATCAAGCGTTGCAAAGAAATTCGGCATAAGCGAATTTGTCATTGGACTTACAATCGTAGGCATCGGAACATCAACCCCTGAAATGGTGGTAAGTTTCTTCTCTGCAATCAAAGGGAATGCTGATCTTGCTATAGGAAATGTTGTCGGATCAAACATTTTCAACACCATGCTGATTCTAGGAGTCACAGCCTTGATATCTCCTCTCGCAATAACACGCGACAATCTCAGGAAAGACATTCCGATCAATATTGGGGTAACTCTGCTGCTCATACTCTTAGGAATGAATTTCACCATTTTCGGTATAGGTCAGGACGGACTGAGCAGACTTGACGGCCTCGTACTGCTGGCTATATTCGTATGGTACTTCCTCTCTTCATTCAAATCAGACAAGAGAGCAACTGACGAAGATACCTCAGACGATGTAATAGAGAGGAAGATGTGGGTATCAGCCTTGATGATTGTCGGAGGCCTTGCAGGATTGATAATAGGAGGCCGCATCTTTGTAGATTCTGCAACATTGCTCGCAAAACTGATGGGAATTTCAGACAAGTTCATTGCCATTACAATTGTCGCTGCGGGTACTTCCATGCCAGAGTTGGCTACAAGCGTGGTAGCGGCTCTGAAAGGTAAAGGTCAACTTGCGCTCGGAAATGTTCTTGGCTCCAACATATTCAACATACTTCTCATTCTTGGAGGATCGGCGGTGATACAACCTCTTTCATTCGCAAGCATGACAGGTGTTGACCTCGGAGTCGTACAACTCTGCACATTGCTGATCCTGATGAGTGCCTTCCTCTTCAAGAAGAAGGAAATTGACAGAGTGGAAGGAGGTATATTCATCCTCCTGTTGGCGGGATATATGTGGTATCTTATAGCAAATCTCTAATATCCATTCATATATTTATAAAGTTTCGGCTTATAACAAATTTGTTATAAGCCGGAACTTTATTGTTTTATTTGCTAATTATCAAACTATAAGCAAGTCTCACCTGTATTTTTCTCTTTTTCAAGCAACTCTTTTGTCACTACAGGATTTGCATAGATTTCAAGGAATACATTCCTGAGTTCTTCCCTGTTTATTTCAGGCTCTACAGTATCCAACTGCTTCTGCATATATGCAATGAACTTCTCGACATCAGCAAGTTCATAAAGATGAGAGTACTTATATGACTGATTCAACAGGTCATAGGCCACATAATTATTCTTCCAAAGCCTATATCCTTCTATGACACGTCTATCCACAGCATGTCGTATCTGCTGATAACGGTCGTTCTTGTCCCACAAGGCAGCCTCTGCAATCTCTTCTGAAGAAAGAGGAGTACCTATATTGAGATGTACATTACCTTTCGGCTGCTGAATACCGACAAGAATGCTGTTAAGGTCCTCTCCCTCCGCCTTCACATATTTCTGTCTACGGGAAATCACTAGTTCCCTTGCCTTGAGAATATCACATGGTTCATACTCATACGAGATGCTCATAGGGATAATATTGAGTTCCTCGAAGTTCTTCTGGAAATCAGAGGTACCGCTCATATCGAGCATCTTGAGAAGTCCCTGCTCTGTAATATCATAACCGTTCTTTGTACGTCCCTGTCTTTGAGCAAGCCAGATCGAACTCCTCTGATTTGTTATATTCAGGCGGATATACTTGGACAGCATCTGGGAAGAAAGGTAAAGTTCACGGGCGGTAATACCACGGATCACCTTTATCATCCTGTTCGAACGCAACAGATATTCGATTGTAGGACTTGATACAAGGTTATCACCTACGGCGATTTCTGTCAAAGGAATACCATTACGGAACAGTACAAGTTGGGTGATCGCCGGATCAAATATTATATCCCTGTGGTTGGACAGAGCAAGAAATCTCTTTTCTGGATCTATGTTTGATATTCCGTCATATGAGAAATTCTTCACAGTGTGCTCAAGCACCCACTCTACAAATTTTGACATGACAAGAACCTGAAATTCATCAATAGATTTCAAGTTCTTGAGAAGTCCCTTGAGGAAATCCGGCGCCTGATCCGGAAAGAACCTACATGAAAACTGAGATAAAAGAGGATGATCAGCGAGTTTTCCCAATGCGGCTACCGCCTCTTCATCCGTATATGGGCTAATGCTTTCGAATTCTGATAAATCTAACATGGTTGTGTATTTAGTACAGTGCGCAAATATACAAAATCTACTCTAATTAACAAGGAGTTTACCTACGGAACAAGATGGAACTGTCACCGTAACTCAGGAAGCGAAAACCATTATCCAGAGCATAGTCATATATGTTTTTCCAATCACCTCCGACAAAAGCGGAAATAAGCAGAAGAAGAGTACTCTGCGGCTGATGGAAGTTTGTAACAAGGATGTCGACAACCTTGAACTCATATCCAGGAACAATGATTATACTTGTACCCAACTGGATACTTCCCATGGCATTCTGCGACATATATCCGATCAGTGCTGATATCGCATCTTCGAAAGACCACTTATATTCCCTGACATACGGATCCCACTGGCATACATCCTCAGGATATCCCTTTTCCAGACATCTGACACCGGCATAATATAAGGATTCAAGAGTCCTCACAGACGTAGTACCCACAGCGATCAACTTACCCTTACGCTCGAGAAGTTTCTTAAGAAAAGCCAAGGTCACAACAAAAGGCTCACGGTGCATGGTATGCTCGGAAACCAGTGACCTCTTCACTGGGAGAAATGTACCGGCACCCACATGTAGGCATACATTATCAATATCTATATTTCTTTTTCTGATCGATTCAAGAACCTTCTCCGTAAAATGCAAGCCTGCAGTCGGAGCGGCAACGGAGCCTCTGTATCTGGCATATAAGGTCTGATATCTCTCAAGATCCACATCTTCTGTATCCCTGTTCAGATAAGGGGGAATAGGAATGGAACCGCAGATTTCAAGAACACGTGAAAACGGAGCACCGTTCGACCAGGAAAACTCAACAATGGATGTCTCTCCAGACCTCTCGACAAGTTCAGCACATAGATTCATATCCTTTATAGAATTTTCTCCCTCCGGATTATAAAGGTGCAGTATATCAGACTTCCAACGTTTGACATTACCTACGATACATTTCCACCTGCATCTCTCCGTAACCTCAAACATAGTGACATATTCCTGAGGCAAAACAGGCTCCAGACAGAATATCTCAATATGAGCACCTGTCTCGCGTTGAAAATGCAGACGGGCAGGTACAACCTTGGTGTCATTAAAGACCATCATGGAACCTTCAGGAAGCAGATCTGCAATATCCGCAAATTTCATCTGGGAGGGTACTGAATTTCTATAATGAAGAAGTTTTGAAGCGTCGCGTTCTGCAAGAGGATACTTTGCTATTCTATCATCAGGCAGAGAATAATTATAATCTTCTATTCGTATTTCCGGTATCATTATAAATGCAATTCTAATACGTCACAAAATTACACAAATTTCAGATAATATAAAATCAGTTCTGTTTCTCTATTTGTTTACATATGTGATTTACAAAACATAATACCTTGA
>JAZRGY010000116.1:0-16820 GCA_045644485.1 Candidatus Cryptobacteroides sp.
CGCCCTCTACAAGGCGTGGCCGGAAATCGGCGGTGTCGTTCACACCCACTCTACATATGCTACAGCATGGGCCCAGGCCGGCATGGACATTCCGAACATCGGAACTACCCACGCCGACTATTTCCACAAGGCGATTCCATGTACCGAGAGCATGACAGAGGCTGAGGTGAAGGGTGCTTATGAACTCGAGACAGGAAATGTGATCATCAAACGTTTCGAGGGTATGAACCCCGTTCACACACCTGGTGTTCTTGTAAAGAACCATGGTCCTTTCTCATGGGGTAAGGATGGTTTCGATGCCGTGCATAATGCTGTGGTGATGGAACAGGTGGCCAAGATGGCTTATATCGCATATGGTGTGAATCCTAATCTTACAATGAATGATCTTCTCATCGAGAAGCATTTCAACCGCAAGCATGGTCCTAATGCTTACTACGGACAGAAAAAGAAATAACACTCAAACTTATACGAATTATGATCAAAGCATTTGAAAATCACGAAATATGGTTCGTAACAGGAGCACAACTCCTTTACGGAGGTGACGCAGTGGTGCAGGTTGACGGCCACTCGTCAGCAATGGTTGACGGTATGAACGCTTCAGGTGTTCTCCCTGTCAAGGTTGTTTACAAGGGTACTGCAAACTCTTCTAAGGAGGTTGCTGACATCATGACTGCAGCAGAGGCTGACAAGAAGTGCGTAGGTGTGATCACTTGGATGCACACATTCTCTCCTGCAAAGATGTGGATCCACGGCATGCAGATTCTCCGCAAGCCTCTCCTCCACCTCCACACACAGTTCAACAAGGAGATTCCTTGGGATACAATGGATATGGACTTCATGAATCTCAACCAGAGTGCTCACGGTGACAGAGAGTATGCACACATCCTCTCACGCCTCCGCAAGGGCCGCAAGACCGTTGTAGGTCACTGGCAGGATCCTAAGACTCTCGAGCGCATCGCTGTATGGCAGAGAGTTGCTGCTGCCTGGGCTGACTCACAGGATATGAGGATCATCCGTTTCGGAGACCAGATGAACAATGTAGCCGTTACTGACGGTGACAAGGTTGAGGCTGAGATCCGTTTCGGTTTCCATGTTGACTATGTGCCTTTCAGCGAGGTGATGACTTACTTCGAGAAGGTTGAGGACAAGGCTGTAGACGAACTCGTACAGGTATATTTCAACGAGTATGATCACGCTCCAGAACTTGAGGACAAGACTACAGAGGCTTATGCGAAGGTATGGAACTCTGCAAAGGCAGAACTTACTCTCCGTGCTGTTCTCGAGGCATATGGTGCAAAGGCATTCACATCTAACTTTGATGATCTCGGAGATGTAAATGTTGCTGAGACAGGTAAGGGCTTCGACCAGATTCCTGGTCTTGCTTCACAGCGTCTCATGGCTGACGGTTACGGCTTCGGTGGAGAGGGTGACTGGAAGACAGCCGCTCTGGTGCGTACTGCATGGTACATGGGTCAGGGCCTTCCAAAGGGTTCTTCTTTCCTCGAGGACTATACAATCCACTTCGACGGCGCAAATTCGGCTCTTCTCCAGGCACATATGCTTGAGATCAGCCCTGCAATCGCTGCTGAGAAACCAAAACTTGAGGTTCACCATCTCGGTATCGGTGTCCGCAAGACCCAGACAGCGCGTCTTGTGTTCACCAGCAAGACCGGTGACGGCGTTGCCGCTACAGTAGTAGACATGGGTAACCGTTTCCGTCTCATCGTGAACGAGGTAAGATGTATCGAGTCTAAGCCGCTTCCAAAACTTCCTGTGGCATCCGCTCTCTGGATTCCTAAGCCAAGTTTCGAGGTTGGTGCTGCCGCTTGGATGCTTGCCGGAGGTACACACCACACTAGTTTCTCATATGACCTTACAACAGAGTACTGGGAGGATTATGCTGAGATCGCTGATGTCGAGATGCTCGTAATCAACGATGACACAACCATCTCTAACTTCAAGAGAGACATGAGGATCAATGAGGTTTACTACATGTTGAACAAAGCACTTAAGTAATCATGGCAGACACTAAATATGTTATCGGTCTGGACTACGGTTCAGATTCAGCCAGAGCACTTGTTGTTGAGGTTGCTACAGGAAAGACTGTAGCAACTTCAGTAAAGTACTATCCACGTTGGAAGAAAGGTCTTTACTGCACACCGCTCGAGAACAAGTGGCGTCAGCATCCTCTCGATTATATCGAGGTTCTTGAGGCTAGCGTGAAGGAGGCTCTTTCACTCTGCCCGGAGGGAACTGCAGAGAACGTCATCGGTATGTCTTTCGACACTACAGGTTCGACACCTGCATTCGTTGACGAGACCGGTACTCCACTCGCGATGAAACCTGAGTTCGCAGAGAATCCGAATGCTATGTTCGTTCTCTGGAAGGACCATACTGCTGTAAAGGAGGCTGCTGAGATCAACGAGGCTTGCCATAAGGAAGGTGCTGTGGATTATACTGCATATGAAGGAGGTATCTACTCTTCAGAGTGGTGGTGGGCTAAGATCCTCCACGTGCTCAGAGAGGATGAGGCTGTCCGCGATGCTGCTTACTCAGTAGTAGAGCACTGTGACTGGATGCCTGCACTCATCACAGGCTGCAAGTCTGCAAAGGACATCGTGCGTGCAAGATGCTCTGCTGGTCACAAGATGATGTGGCATGAGAAATGGGGTGGTCTTCCTCCTCAGGAGTTCCTCTCTAGTCTCGATCCGCTCCTCGACGGTTACCGTGACAGACTCTTCACAGATACAGAGACTGCCGACAAGGCTGTAGGTACCCTCTCACAGGAGTGGGCAGACAGGCTCGGACTTACAACAAATGTAGTTGTAGGTGTCAGCGAATTTGACTGCCATATGGGTGCTATCGGAGCAAATATCAAGGAACATACATTCGTACGTATCATCGGTACTTCTACATGTGACATCATGGTAGCATCGAAGGAGGAGATCGGAGATAACCTCATCAAGGGAATCTGCGGTCAGGTGGATGGTTCTGTCATTCCTGGCATGATCGGTCTTGAGGCTGGTCAGTCTGCTTTCGGTGACGTATACGCATGGTTCCGTCGCGTACTCGAGTGGCCTCTCAAGAATCTTTCAGGTCTTGAGGGTGAGGCTCTTGAGAAGGCTTGCGACAAGATCATCCCTGCCCTTACAAAGGAAGCAGAGGCTATGAAGCCAGGTGAAAGTGCAACTCTTGCTCTCGACTGGATGAACGGACGCCGTACTCCTGATGCAAACCAACTTCTTACAGGAGCCATCTCAGGCATTTCTCTCGGAACATCCGCTCCTATGATCTACCGTGCCCTTGTTGAGGCTACTGCCTATGGTGCACGTGCTATCGTGGAGAGATTCCGTCGCGAGGGTGTCAGAATCGACAGCGTCATCGGTATCGGTGGTATCGCTCTGAAGTCTCCGTTCGTGATGCAGACTCTCAGTGACGTTCTCAACATGCCTATCAAGGTCTGCAATACAGACCAGGCTTGTGCCCTCGGTGCTGCAATGTGCGCTGCGACAGCAGCCGGTGCATATCCGAATGTGGAGGCGGCACGTGATGCGATGAACTCTGGATTTGCACATGAGTATCAGCCTATCGCTGAGAATGTCGCTATCTACGACGAACTTTACAAGAATTATCTTGCATTCGGAGAGTTTGTAGAATCACAGGTTAAATAAAGTAAGGACCTTTAATAAGTAACAATATGAATTTCAAGACTATAATCGGAGCGGCTCTTGCTGCCTTTGGCCTTGCTGCCTGCTCCAGCGAGCCTGCACTTACCCTTTCAGGTCTCGATCCTCAGGCATTCGTGGGCGAGAAGAATGGTAAGGCTACTGCTCTTTATACATTGACAAATGCAAACGGAATGGAGGTCTGCATCACCAACTTCGGTGGACGTCTCGTTTCAGTGATGGTTCCTGACAGAGAAGGAAACATGGTGGACGTTATCCTCGGTTTCGACAACATCAACGACTACATGACAAAGTCAAGTGACTTCGGTGCATCTATCGGACGTTATGCGAACCGTATTGCCGGTGGTAAGTTCGAACTTGACGGTCAGACAGTAGTCCTCGACCAGAATGACAGCGAAAACTGTCTCCATGGAGGTACAGAGGGCTGGCAGTATCAGGTTTACGATGCTGTACAGGTGGATCCTCAGACCCTTCAACTCACTATCGTGGATCCGGACGGACACATGGGTTTCCCTGGTACCGTTACAGCGGTTGTCACTTACAAACTTACTGACGACAACGCAATCGACATCACTTACAGCGGAACAACTGACAAGCCTACAGTTCTCAGCATGACAAACCATGCTTACTTCAGCCTTTCAGGAAATCACGCTGTTCCAGGAACTGATATGGTTCTCTACGTGAACTCAGACACATTCACTCCAGCAAACGACAAACTCATCCCTACAGGTGAGATGCGTCCTGTAGAGGGAACTCCGTTTGATTTCCGCACTCCTAAGGCTATCGGTCAGGACATCAATCAGGATTATGACCAGTTGGTTCTCGGAAACGGTTATGACCACAACTGGGTGCTCAACACCGCAGGTGACATCAACAAGTTGGCTGTGAGCGTTTATTCTCCTGCTACAGGTATCCTCCTCGAAGAGTATACAGACCAGCCGGGTGTACAGGTTTATACAGGTAACTTCCTTACAGGCGAGGTTCCTGGCAAGCACGGAATCATGTATCCTATGAGAGCCTCTGTCTGCATCGAGACACAGTTGTATCCTAACTCACCTAACATGCCGGAATGGCCTTCAGCATTCCTCCGTCCAGGTGAAACCTACACTCACCGCTGCATTTACAAGTTCAGCGTGAAGTAACATAAAATACCCGGCTAGTCCGGGATCTTGCAATAAGAAATCCACGGTAGTGCGCGCGAGCCACATCCGTGGATTTTATTTTCGGATCATTAGGACTGGATGCTCTCCATTTTTTCGTAGAGAGGACATTCGAGGTATCCGTCGATGAGATATTCTCCGAATGAACAGGTGAATTTAACCTCGTCGAAATATATGGTGACTTGGTCTTTGCTTTTTTCTGCGAGCGAAATAGTTCCCTCATACTCGTATGCAGTTGAGTTGCTGTCGCTGGAATAAAAGAATGAGAGCATGCATTTTGAAGATGTTATCGTATCGCCGGCATTCAGGTTGTCTATGGAGTCAAAGTAAATACTGAGCAAAAATGCATCATAAACCATCTTGCCTCCGCTTAATGCTGAAAGATAGGACTTTCCTTCCATGTCACTTTTTCTATAGACTGCCATATTGCTGAATAATATCACAATGTCGTCATGCGAGTCAGTCTTGGTGATGGTGATCCTTGCGGTTTCAGACGTGTCGATATCGGGATTGCGATTTGTCCCGTTGTCCTTACTGCATGATGTTGCGGCGAATACCAATGTGCACAGTGCAATAAGTATAAGCGTACGTTTCATAAGTAATGGAGTTTAAGTGTTTTACTTATATAACTGCTGCATACAGTAAATACTGAGTCAGATATCAGAAAAAATCATTTACAAATATACAAAAATCCACGAATGGGCGCGAGCGAAGCATATACCCATGCTTCTGCGTAGCGAGCCCCATCCGTGGATTTTGATTGTATTATATATATGTCTATTTCAGGAATTCCTTGCCGACCCATTTGAAACTGTTCCATCTTCGCATGAAGATAAGACCGCGGATGTTTTCGTCGAGGGCAAATATCACCCACATCGCGATGAGTCCCCAACCGAAGGTGATGCCGAGGAGATAACTGCCGATAACCTGTACACCCCACATCACGATAATACCGAGGATTACTGGGAAATAGATATCTCCTGCACTTCTCAATGCGTTGACTCCGAAGAAGTTGAGTGCGCGTCCGTGTTCAAGGAGAACCTCGACCCAGAGTATGGCGGCTCCTGTGGAAATGATCCATGGATCTGAGGTCAGCATGGACAGGATGGACTTACCGAAGAGTGCTGTCATCAGAGACAGACTTACGGAGAACGCCACACCAAGTTTCATGACTCTCTTACCTATCGTATATGCTGCCTGGATCTTCTTCATTCCGACAAGATGGCCGATGAGGATGGCTCCTCCCTGTGCCAGAGACAGGGCGAAGATGTAGGTGAACATCACAATATTCACCACATAGGTCCTTGTAGCCAGGGCTTCGTTACTGATCATGTTGATGAAATATGATATCACCACTTGTGACAGACTGTAGGACATATGTTCACCAGCAGAAGGAATACCGATCTTCAGAAGATTCTTCAGTTCTATCCATGGGAACGGAGCGAAGAGTTTCTTAGGGAAGGAAGGGATATGTTTCTTGAACAGGATGATGAAAAGAATGATCACCGATACAAGTCGGCAGACTGAGGTCGAAATGGCAGCACCTTCCACCCCGAGGGCAGGCATTCCGAACTTACCGAAGATGAGGGTATAGTTTCCGATGATGTTCAGTACATTCACGACGATTGACACATACATCGGATATTTCGCCTTGTCCGCGCTTCTAAGGGCTGCAGAAAGGGAGAGGGAGATGGCCTGAAGGAATGCGAAACCTCCCACTATCTTCATATAAGGAAGTCCGTAACTCATAAGGTCCGGTCTGAGCCCCATCATCGTAAGCAGGTTTCCTGCAAACAGATATATGCATCCGCTGAGGATCAGGCCCGAAAAGAGGTTGAATATCAAGGAAATACCTACTACCTGAATCACCTTGTCATTCCTTTTTGCTCCTATATACTGGGAGCAGAGGATGGATGTTCCAAGAGATATTACCTCAAAAAGAAGAAAGACCAGATTCATGATCTGGTTCACTACGCCTACTGCAGCCACACTGTTGTCCGAATAGCGGCTCAACATGAATGTGTCGACTGCTCCTAACATCATAACTAGCAGGGTCTCGACGAATATCGGCCCTGCTAGCGATGTAAGTTGTTTACTTAAATTTCCGTATCTCATACACTACACTTGCGAAGTTTTCCAAAAACGGCCGCAAATGTAGTGATTTTTTTAATTTTCCGGAACGCTCAAGACAGCATTGAGTGCTTTATGAGGGGTATAATCCCTGTTCCAGAGCAAAGGATAGTTTGTTCTGCCCGGTACCGGATAACCGTTCTTCCATGAAGTATCATCTGTAAGTCCCCAAAGGGTCACACGGTCGATCTTGTCGCGACGATTGTAGAAGATTCTGAAGAGTTCCTCATATCTGTCTGCAAGTTTCTGTTCGATTTCTGCTGGAAGACCATCCTTGTAAGGGTCGAGATATTCCTCGAACTCTTCGTGCTGATAGAGAGGGTCTGTGAGAGACTGGCCGATGACCTGACCTTCCCTTGTGATAGGGAGTACGTCTACGTCAAGTTCTGTGATCATCACCTTTACTCCGAGAGAGTGGAGGGTGTCTATTGTATGCTCGATGTATTCTGTCTTAGGATAATTGAGTCCCCAGTGTGCCTGGATGCCGACTCCGTCGATTCTGATGCCTTCTGACTGAAGTTTCTTGACCATGGTCACGATACCGTCTACATGGGCTGGTCTCCATACGTTGAAGTCGTTGTAGTAGAGTTCCGCATCCGGAGCATAGCGGTCTGCGAAGATGAAGGCGTTTCTTACGACCTCATATCCGTCTCCGTCGAATGCCTTGACCCATCCCTTGTTACGGTATTCTCCGAATTCACCGATGATTTCGTTTACCACATCCCAAGCATCGATCCTTCCTGCATATCGTCCTGCTACGGTCTCGATGTGCTGGCGCATGGTCTCGATAAGTTCTTCACGTGTCTTAGGGGAGCCGTCTGCATTTTCCCAATAGAAAGAAGGTGTCTGGTTATGCCATACGAGAGTGTGGCCGAGCATCCACATGTCATGCTCTTCTCCAAACTTCACAAACTCGTCCGCCTGTCTGAAATCCCATTCGCCAGGTCTTGGCTGAACCACTTCAGCCTTGAGGCAGTTCTCTGGTGAGATGGCGTTGAAATGTTCGAATAGAAGGTCGTTTGCCTGAGTCAGTCTGCCGCTTGTATGGCGCGGATTGACAGCACAGCCGATCATGAAACTGTCTGCATATGCATCCTTGAGGCTTGTTACAGAAGGAGTCTGCGAGCATGCAGCAAGAGTCATCGCTCCGGCTAAGATTATAGGTAATTTACTGATTTTCATAGCATTGTTAGTTTTTTCTGTGGACGGTTACGTTTGCAAGTTTTTCCCAGTACTGGATGATTCCGCAGTGGTCATCATTTGATTTTCCATCTGCCTTCATTGCTTTCATTGCCTCGAGAATCTGGGTTGTGAGAGGAATCGGCGCATCGATGGCGAGGGCTGCATCCCTCACGTTGATAAGGTCTTTGGTATGCATCCAGATAGGGCCTCCCGGTTTGAAATTGCGGTCCAGGATCATATTCATCTTTGCGTCAAGCACAGTACTTCCTGCGAGACCGCCTCTGATCGCGTTATATACAAGTTCTGTATCCACGCCAGCCTTTTCTGCAAAGACCATGGCCTCTGCAACAGCAGAAAGGTGGAGTGCCACCATGATCTGGTTTGCAAGTTTGCAGATGTTTCCGCTTCCGATCTCACCGATGAGGATGGCAGAACCTCCCATTGACAGGAGGATATCTTTTACAGATTCGAACACCTCGGCCTTTCCTCCGACCATGATGGACATTGTGCCGTCGATTGCCTTCGGTTCGCCTCCGCTTACAGGTGCGTCAAGCATCTCTACACCCTTTTCTGCAGCCTTTGCATAAAGTTCCTTGGATACTACAGGAGAGATTGAACTCATATCGATGAGGATGGTACCAGGCCTTACTGTTTCAAGTACTCCGTCTGCTCCTGTCACCACGCTTACCACATGCTGTGAGTTAGGAAGCATTGTGATAATCACTTCGCAAGATGCTCCGATTTCTGCTGGAGTCGCTGCTGTCAAGGCTCCTAATCCCGCAAGTTCGCTTACAGGTTCTTCCTTGATGTCAAATACCTTGATTTGGTATCCTGCCTTGATAAGGTTCTTTGCCATAGGCTTACCCATTACTCCAAGGCCGATGAATCCGATTGTTTTTTCTTTATTCATGGTTTTGTGTTTTTATTTCCAATAGATCGCTACTTCGTTCTTCAACTGGTTAGCACTTAATATGTAGTCCTTGCCGTCGAAACTGAATACCAATGTCTGTGTAGGGCCTGCCTCTTCTTCAAGTACGTTACGGACGAGTTCTCCCTTTTCCAAATCTGTGACTGTAAACATGTCGAGAGTAAGGGATTCCCTTCTGTTACCCACGACGAAGACTGGTTCTCCGTCAAATGTTCCGCAACTGAGTCCATGTCCGAAAGAGAGTGAGTCAGTGAATTTAAGTACCCACCCGTTACCTTCCTTCTTATATACGTTTATAGTATTTCCATGGAACGGCTCGATGGTTACAAGTTCGTCGTTTCCGTCCTTGTCCAGGTCTACGAAGCCGAACTCGCTGACTTCATGGTCAAAGATCATCCTCTCTGACCATCCGTCCTCTGTCTTGTCGAGGGCGAAGATACCTTCTGTTCCAGATATGAGGATGGTCTCCTTGCCGTCAATGGCATATTTCAACATTCCGTGGTTGCGCCAGAGATTGTCCTTCAACAGTTCCGGAGCCGCTGGGTTACCGTCTTTGTCAAGTGTCATCACGTAGGTTTCACCTGCGTTGGTCCAGTCAAGAGGGTTGTCCTTGTGCTTGCTTGCAGACGCAGCAAAAAGATAATTTATGCCGTCTACATTAAGTATGTCGCATCTGTGGGCAAACGGAAGGTGCATTACCCTGTCTGTCTGCCATCCTTCTTCAGTCTTTATATGTCTGAAAACACCTGCCTCGAGTCCTACGAAAGGTGGAAAGAGTCCCATTATCGAATAGAATACGTCAGGATTGCCAGGAACAGGAACGAAACTCATCACTCCTCCCGGACAATCGGCCACCTCACATGACCGGCCGGATTCCATATCGAAGATTGCTACAGAGGGTTTGGTCTCAGATCCTGCAGCAATCAGGGTCTTGCCTTCGACAGTAAAGGCGTTTGCAGTATATACATTTTCAACGTTTAAAACTACTTTCTTGTTCATTGTCATTATCTATTAACAGAATAAAACAAACATAAGCCATACAGTGAGCATGGCACCGAATCCGCAGAGCAGTGTTCCTACAGAATGCAGTTTACATCCCACTTTGACGCTCAGCCCTGTCATCTGGGTTACTACCCAGAAGAAACTGTCGTTCACATGTGATATGAACATTGCACCAGAACAGATCGATGTCACTGCTAGGGCCTTTGCAAATTCAGTCTCGAATCCGAGCACTCCCATCATAGGAGCGACGAGGGAGGCCGTGGTGATGATTGCTACTGTAGATGAACCTTGGGCTGTCTTGAGTGCGGCTGCAATTATGAACGGAAGCCATATTCCGAGGTTGAATTCAGCCAAGGCATCTCCGAGGGTGTTTGCGATGCCGGAGTCGCGGAGAATCATTCCGAATGAGCCTCCTGCAGCAGTTATCATTATGATGATGGCTGCCGAAGTGAGGGATTCTCCTACCCATCCTGTCATGGACAGCATCTCCCTGTTGAGTTTCTCAGGAAGAGTAAGTGCCAGTGCCAGACCGATCAGCAGAGCGATTACAGGCTCACCTATGAAACTGATGATCATCTTTGCTGTTCCCGCTCCGAACGGTTCGGTAGGGAAGTCAGAGATGGATTTCAGTACGATGAGGACCAAAGGGACGATTACCGGTATGAAAGACTTCGTAACTGACGGTGCTTTCTTTACCTTGGCCATTATGTCACTGCCTTCGTCTTCGCCCGGGCTGATATAAGTCTTGACAGCAATCTTGGTTACAAATACCAATGCGATGACTACGGCAAGAACACTTGCTACTATTCCTGCAAGGATTACAAGGCCGAGGTCTGCTCCCATGATGCCTGCTGCGGAAATAGGTCCAGGGGTAGGGGGAACAAGGCAATGTGTGATCGTAAGTCCCAGACCCAAAGCGATTGCCGATGCTGCCAAGGTTATCTTGGCCTTGCGGCTCATGGCCTTGTTCAGAGGGGTGAGGATCACGAAGGCAGAATCTGCAAATACCGGAATGGAGATGAAATATCCCAGAAGGAGCATAGCAAGAGGAACCCGCTTTTCTCCAACCAGCCCCATCACTCCCTTGGCCATGACATAAGCGCCTCCTGATTTTTCAAGGAAGGTTCCGATTATGCATCCGGCGACGATCACGATACCGATTGAACCGACCGTATTTCCGAATCCATTGTTTATTGATTTGACAATGGATTCCAGAGGCATGCCTGAACATAGTCCATATCCGATTGCAGCCAGAATCAAAGCAAGGAAAGGATGCAGTTTGAATTTGGCTGTAGATACGACGATGAAGGCAATGGCCAGAATCAGAACTATGATCTTCATTACAGGATTTCCTTTATTGTTTTCGCCATTGTGGTGAGAAGAAGACAGCAAGATGCAGATCCTGCGTCCATGACTCCTCTCGATCTTTCTCCGAGACGGCTTGAGCGTCCGATCTTTGCTACCATGTCTACGGTGCTGTCGCGTCCTGCTTCTGCAGCCTTGCACATCCTGTCAAGGGCATCTTCGAATGCAACTCCTTCTCCGACCGCTGCTTCAAGGGTTTCAACGGAAGGAATGAGTACGTCCATCAGGGTCTTGTCTCCCACTTTTGCAGGTGAAATCGCCTGGATGTCGCTAAGCGCTGCCTTGAGCGCTGCCAGGAATTCCTGCTTGCCCACAGGGTCCTTATCTTCAAGACTCTTTCCGATGGCGAGGAAGAACTTTCCATAAAGAGGTCCCATTGATCCTCCAATCTTCATCATCAGGATCTTGCCCAATGTCTTCAGCCCGTATGAGAGATTGCCTGGCTGCTTGTCAAGGGCATCTCTGCATAGGGTGAATCCTTTGTTCATGTTTATGCCGTGGTCACCGTCTCCGATGGCTCCGTCTATATCGCTCAGATATTGCTTGTTTTCCTGAATTGCGAGTATCATCCTGTCTACCAGTGTGATACCTTTTTCCTGAGAAAATGTCTTCATCTTATATGTCGTTTATTTTCCGAAATGTCCTAGACCAATTGAATCTGCTTCATAGTCGAAACATTCCTTGAGTTCGTCGTCGAGTTTCATTACAGTAAGGGTTGCACCGGCCATCTCAAGGGATGTGAAGTAGTTGCCTACCAAAGATTTATGTATCTTGATGCCCTTTGCAGCCATGATCTTGCGTACTTCTTCAAAGAGGATATAAAGTTCCATAAGAGGAGTCGAACCGAGTCCTGAAACAAGTACCACCACCTCGTCGTTTTCAACGAAAGGAAGATCAGGAAGCACGACATTGCACATGCGCTCTGCGATCTGTGCTGCTGTCTCAAGGTCTGCAACCTCGATTCCCGGTTCGCCATGGTGACCTATGCCGACCTCCATCTTGCCAGGTTCGATGGTGAAGTTAGGGTGACCTACCTCAGGAAGGGTACATGGGCTCAGACCCACTCCCATACTCCTTGTATTGTCGATGGCCTTTTGTGCAGCAGCAAGAACCTCTTCGAGGCTTCCTCCCATTGCTGCCTTTGCACCGCCGACTTTCCACATGAGGATTTCTCCTGCCACTCCGCGCCTCTTCTCCCTTGTATCAGCGGGAGCAGAAGGTACGTCGTCGTTCGCAACTACCTTACCCACCTTGATACCATCTTCTTCAGCAAGTTCGATAGCCATTGCCACGTTCATGTTGTCTCCTGCGTAGTTTCCATACAGTACGGCAACACCTTTGCCTGCGTCTGCGGCATGGATTGCATCATAGAACATTTGTGCTGGAGGTGAGGAGAAAAGTTCTCCGACAGCCACGGCGTCCACCATATTCTTTCCGATGTATCCGATAAAGGCTGGCTTGTGGCCTGAACCACCGCCTGTCACGATTCCTACCTTTCCTTCTACAGGAGCATTGACATATTTGAGCACATGCTCGTTTTCTGTTGTCGCTATAAGATCCGGATGGGCATTTACAAAACCCTGGAGCATATCGTCCACAACCCAACTGGGATCATTTATAATTTTCTGCATATCTGTACTATATTATGTGGTTATTACTTTTCCGGATGGAATGACTGGGCTTCAAGATCTCTCATCTGCTGTACTTTTGCAGTCGAGCCACCGCCCTGGAATTCAGACTTGAGCCATGCATCCAGGATGGTCTTTGCCAGTTCTGGTCCGATGACTCTGGCACCCATTGTGATCACCTGAGCATCGTTGCTCTTTCTGAGTCTTTCTGCTGAGAATACGTCATGGCAGACTCCAGCATATACGCCTTCGACCTTGTTGGCAATCATTGCCATACCAAGACCGGTACCGCAGATGAGGATTCCACGGTCATACTCACCTTTCTGAATGGTCAGAGCGAGATTGTATCCGATTTCAGGGTAGAATGCACCTTCGTGTGTTCCCAGGTAATCCAGGTCGGTAACCTCGACACCGGATTTTACCAGATGGTCTGTTACTGTCTTCTTCAAGTCGATTGCAGCATCGTCACAATCAATTACTATTCTCATGGTATGTTACGTTTTAAGTTGTTATTATTTGATGGTCAGATCAAGTGATGTGAGGTCTTCGTCGCGTGAAGAACTTCCGACAAGCACCTTATATTCTCCAGACTTGACGATCAGGTCGTCGTGATATCCGTCGTAATACTCAAACGAAGATGCCGGAAGTTCTATGCTTACGGTCTGGGTCTCTCCCGGTTCCAGATAGATCATCTTGAGTCCCTTGAGTGCTTTGACAGGAGCCTTGTCGTCACCCAGACGTTTTACATACACCTGAACGGACTCGTGGCCTGCGGTCTTGCCAGTGTTGGAAACCTTCACTTTCAAAGTGACGTCTTTACCGTTTGCTATCTTCTTTGATGAGAGTTTCGCCCCTTCATACTCGAATGTGGTGTAACTCAATCCGTATCCAAAGTCATAAAGAGGCTTTTCAGTCATGTAACGGTATGTCCTTCCGTCCATAGAGTAATCGAGGAAGTCAGGAAGTTGTTCTGTCGATTTGTAGAATGTGAGAGGGAGGCGTCCAGAAGGATTGTACTTTCCGCTGATCACGTCTGCGACAGCAGTACCACCTTCCTGTCCGCCGTACCATGCGCAGATAAGTGCGTCATAGTCCTTTTCGTTCTGCTCCAACGCGATTGCACTACCGGTGCAGAGTACGAATACAACCGGCTTTCCTGTCTTGTGCAGAGCCTTGAGAACCTTGGTCTGTACCTCAGGAAGTTCTATTCTTTTTCTGTCGCCTCCGGCGAAGCCGTCGACAGTGGTCTTAAGTTCTTCTCCCTCAACTGCAGGGGAAATACCACCGGCGAAGATTATCACATCTGCCTGAGCCGCTCTTTCTGCAAGGGCCTTCAATGCTTCATCTGTATAGTTCTCGGAAGGGATTGCCTTCAAGCCCATCTGTCTTGCAAGTTCCGCCATGTCCATTCCTGTACGAGGTGCCTTCGGAACGGAAATGAATCCTTCCACAAGGTCACATCCTCTTTCGTAAGTAACCTCTGCGTCAGGATATGCTGCCTTGATACCGTCAAGAATGGTGACTACATGGGTCGGGTCTCCGTTGTAGTTGCCGAGCATCATGGTACTGTCTGCTGCGTTCGGTCCCAATACTGCGATCTTCTTTATCTTTTCAGGCTTCAGAGGAAGTACATTGTTGTCGTTCTTGAGAAGAACCATTGACTTGCGTGCTACAGTAAGAGCCTGCTGTGCATGGGCCTTGCTTGCTACGATAGAGTATGGGAGGTTTGCCCAAGGGGTGTTGTCCTTGTTGTCCAGCATTCCCAGATCGATCCATCCCTTGATGATGCGTCTCATGTTGACATTTATGTCTTCTTCTGTGATGTAGCCTTTCTCTACGGCCTCGATGAGGGTAGCATAGTTGCTTCCGCACTCAACGTCAGTACCTGTCTTTGCCGCATCTGCAGATGCTGAAGCAGGATTCTGATGTGTCTTATGGGCGTTTGGAGCAAAGAAGTCAGTGATTGCTCCGCAGTCAGATACTACCAGACCCTGGAAGTTCCATTTCTTTCTGAGGATATTCATCATGAGAAGGTCGCTCGAGCAGCACGGTTCTCCAGCGTATCTGTTGTATGCACCCATTACCTCCTGTACATTTGCTTCAGTCACGAGTGCTTCGAAGGCTGGAAGATAGGTTTCCCAAAGATCTCGTGGGGATACTGTCACGTCGAAACTGTGACGTAGACTTTCAGGGCCGCTGTGCACAGCGAAATGTTTTGCACATGCATGGCTCTTGAAATATGTGTCATCATCTCCCTGGAGTCCGAATACCGCAGCCTTACCCATGAGGGTTGTCAGATAAGGGTCCTCTCCGTAGGTCTCCTGACCTCTTCCCCAACGTGGGTCTCTGAAGATGTTGATGTTCGGTGTCCAGAACGAAAGACCGTAATACTGCTTGTGCTCTCCTTCCCTGATTGCCTGATTGTATTTTGCTCTGGCCTCGTCCGAAATCACTGTGAATGTCCTCAGGTGTTCTTCCGGATCGAAGGTCGCCGCCATACCGATGGCTTGCGGAAATACGGTTGCGATACCAGCACGTGCAACGCCGTGCAGTGCTTCGTTCCACCAGTTGTACTCAGGGATGCCGAGGCGTTCCACTCCTGTGGAGCCGTTCATCATCATGCCGACCTTTTCTTCGAGTGTCAGACGATTCAAGAGGTCCTCCACTCTAAGGTCTGTCGGAAGTTCAGGATTGTTGAAAGGGAATTTAGGCTCTTGAGCATTTGCCCAGATACAGGCAAGGAGACTTGCCAGCAATATCAAGATTTTTTTCATAGTTAAATAGTGTTATTCTTATAATGTCCCGTAAAGTTATGAATAATTTATGAGTTAATGAATTCAGACGGTAGTTTACCGAACTGTTTCTGGAATATCTTCGTGAAATATGATGCGGAAGAATATCCTACAAGATAAGCGACCTCATTGATTCTGTATTCGTTTTCAGCAAGTAGTTCGACGGCTTTCTTTAGGCGGCATAATCTCACATATTCGTTAACTGTCAATCCTGTGTTGGCCTTGACTTTTCTTGAAAGCGAGGCCTTGGACATTGACATCTCGTTTGCCAGTCTGTCTATTGACAGTTCTGGTTCAGAAATGTGGTCGAGGATATAAGAATGGAGGGAAGTGACAAATTCATATTCCACCTTGTTTATGCTCGAGCAGTTTATATGCGACAGAGGAGACGTTGCGAACTGCTTGTTCCTTATGTCCCTGTTCTTGAACAGGTTGCTGATATGAGCCGTAAGTATATCCATCTTGAACGGCTTTTCTATATAGGCATCCGCTCCAGCCTGCAGTGACCTGAGGTTTGTCTCCACTCCTACGGCTGCTGTAAGAAGAAGTACCGGGATGTGACTGAGTTCGATGTCTCCCTTGATGGCATTGCATAATTCACATCCGTCCATCTTCGGCATCATGATATCACTTACCACCAGATCGATTCTTTCTGTTCTGACTATACCAAGCGCTTCTTCTCCGTCGGCGGCAACACATACATCATATTGACTGCTGAGTTCCTCTTCCAGAACCTTACGCATGATTTCATTGTCTTCGACCACAAGAATCCTTAACCTGTCGTCAAGGGACTCTTCTGAAATTTCATCTGATTCCTTCGGCGTGTCGGTTTCATGTGAGATGTCTTTTGTACTGGAACCGTTCAGAGGAAGTTCGAGAACGAAAGATGTCATCTTTTCTTCAGTTGTGTCCAGATACAGTTTTCCGTCATGCATCGATGCGAGTTG
>JAZRGY010000117.1:0-10558 GCA_045644485.1 Candidatus Cryptobacteroides sp.
GGTATAAATTATCTGCAACAATTATGATTACCATTATACTCCGTGACCCCCGCCTGTCTCCGACAGGCACCCCCTAGCCGGGGGTGGCATGTCACTTCCGTATAATGGCAATCATAATACCCAAAAGAAAATCGTTAAGAACCAATTGAAACAAACATAACCCTATGGACAAGATAATTGAAAAGAAGAAAGGTATTGCAGTGGCATTCACTAAGAAGGCTTTGCCGTTTTGGTTTGGTGCCTTTATGGCAGCGTTCATCCTCTGGCTCGTGCTTCGTGACGATGCGAGCACACTCAGGGTCAACGGAGAGACTCTCTCGATCAGCGAGGTACGAAGCGGAGAGTTCAATGACTACATCCGCATCAGCGGTCAGGTGCAGCCGATGACCACGATACAGATCAGCCCTCAGGAGGGCGGTATCGTCCAGCAGATCATCATCGAGGAGGGATCCAAGGTGAATGTCGGAGATGAGATCATCCGTCTGAGCAACGATAATCTTGATCTTCAGATCCTGAATTCGGAAGCCGAACTGGCAGAAAAGGAGAACCTCCTCCGCAATACCATGATTTCTATGGAACAGCAGAGACTGAGCGTGCAGCAGGAGAAACTCCAACTGCAGATCGAGGTAAAGAGGCTCAAGAGAAAGTACGAGCAGAATAAGGCTCTCTATGAGGAGAAACTGATTGCTCGCGAAGAGTATCTGACCGCACAGGAGGACTATGAACTCGCGGCAGGAAGACTGGACCTTGTCAAGGAACGTGCTACCCAGGATAGCCTCTATAGAAGCGTGGAGATCCGTCAGATGCAGGAGAGTCTTGAGAATATGCGTCTTAACATGCAGATGATACGCAGAAGGAAGGAAAACCTTACCATCAAGTCCCCTATCAGCGGTGAACTCGGACTTCTGGACGTGACGCTCGGGCAGTCGATTGCCAGCGGTACAAAGATCGGTCAGATAAATGAACTCGGCAGTTACAAGATCGAGGCTCAGATCGACGAGCATTACATCGACAGGGTATCAGCAGGACTTTCTGCTTCGTTCGAGCGTCAGAACGAGTCATACGACGCGGTCATCAGAAAGGTCTATCCTGAAGTACGCGAGGGCAAGTTCAAGGCAGACTTCAAGTTCAGCGGAGAGCAGCCTGCCAACATCCGTACAGGCCAGACCTACTATCTCAACCTGCAATTGGGTCAGCCGGAGAAGGCCATCCTCATCCCTCGAGGCACATTCTACCAGAAGACAGGAGGAAAGTGGATCTATGTTGTCTCTCCGGAGGGAGGAAAGGCCGTGAAGCGTGAAATCCGCATCGGCCGTCAGAATCCTCAGTTCTATGAGGTGCTTGAAGGATTGGAAGCCGGGGAAAAAGTGATAACTTCGGGCTATGATAACTTTGGTGATAACGAAGTATTGGTATTCTGATAGTTGTAAGTTGCGGCTCGCTCCGCAGAAGCATAGGGAAATGCTTCGCTCACTCGCAACTTACAACAACATAAAACTTTAAACCCAATATGAAGATTAAGGAAACTATAATAAAGGCTCTTTCGCTGGGAACGGGACTGGCTGTAGGTCTGCTGCTTATTGCGAAGGTATGCCACGAGATGAGTTATGACCGCTGCTACAGCAACCCGGAGGAGATATACCAGATCCGCACCTGGTATTCCATGCAGGGAGAGACAGACGAATATAATCAGATATCGGGAGCAGTTGCACCGGGATTCAAGGAATATATTCCTGGAGTAAAGACAGCGACACGCTGGGGCTATATATGGAACAGCGACAGATTCATAGACGAGAACAGAAACGTAGTGGAAGGTTCCGTGGTATCAGCTGACACATGCTTCTTTGAAGTGTTCGATACCGAAATATTGGCAGGAGACCCCAAGATTGCACTGAACAAGATCCTGACAGTCATGGTGTCCGAGAGTTTCGCTGAGAAACTCGGAGGTGTCTCCAAGGCAATCGGAATGACTATACAGAACGAAGAGCAGCAGGGGCTGAACCTGACCATAGAAGGAGTTTTCAAGGACTTTCCACATCATAGTTCCGTAAAGCACGATGTGCTTCTGTCCATGGTATCCATAAACCAGTCATCTTCAGACAACTGGTTCGGTAACGATGCATACAGAGGATATGTGAGACTGGCAGAAGGTACAGATCCGGACATGCTTGCGCCAGCGATCAGACTTATGCAGGAAAAAAACTATCCGGCAGAAATAGTCCAGATGGCGATGAAATCAGGTCTTGACCTCAGATATACTCTCTACCCTCTTGTAGACATGCACACAAATGTAGATCGGGTGAGAAACATGATTGCCATACTGACAATTGTCGCAATGCTTCTCATCATGATATCGCTTCTAAACTATGTCCTGATGTCCGTATCGGCCCTTGTGAAGAGATCGAAGGAGATAGGTGTACGCAAATGCTATGGAGCAGGAAGTCTCTCAATCTACGGAATCATGATGAAGGAGGCTGTCGTGGATATGGCTGCCGCAATCCTGATGGCCATCATCATAATCGTGGGACTGAAACCAATGATAGAGGATCTGATCGGAGTGCCCGTGGACGCCCTCCTTGTCAATGCAACATATATAACAGCGTCAGTAGTCCTTCTCGTCGTATTCGCAATTGCTGCAGTTGTTCCAGGATATCTGTACTCGAAAATACCGGCAGGAACTGCAATCAGAAATTACAAGGAAAACAAGCGTGTATGGAAACTCGCGCTGCTTTTCATCCAAACCGGCATATGCGCCCTGCTGCTGACCCTTCTCTTCGTGATAAGCACTCAATACGAGCGGGCAATCAACGACAAGCCGGGATACGAATATGAGAATCTGCTCTGGACAGTGCTGACCGGCACAGACAGGGACGTCCATCAAGGAATCATTGATCAGTTGATGAATCTTCAGGGTGTAGAGGACGTGCAGATGTCATACAGCCTTCCGCTTGACTACAGTTCAGGAAACAATGTCCTTGATCCTGAGAATATACATAAGGAACTGTTCAACATCGCCGATCAATACGAAGGAACAGCAGGGCTATTCGAGATGCTCGAAATTCCTTTCGTGGAAGGAAGATATCCTCAGAACAATATGGAAGTGGCAGTTAGCGAGAGTTTTGTAGAGAAGATGTCGAAGTTTGTAGACTGGAGCGACGGGGCTGTGGGTAAACATCTGTACCTGACCGAACACAGCACTGAAGGCACTGTATTCACAGTCTGCGGAGTATATCGCGACTATCGCATCAGCACCCTTACCAATGAAGACGGTCGCGCAAGCGTGAAGTTCTTCGGAGAAGTCGGAAAGGATTATATGCCGTATATGGCCATTAAGGTCAGCGAGGTATCATCTGCCCTGATTGCCAAGGTCGAAGAGACCATCCAGGCGCGCATAGAGAACAAGGATGTGGAGGTGAACTCATACAAGACCTCGATGAAGGACGCATATTCCGGCGAAAGAAGGATGAGGAACACCGTAATGATCGGCTGTGTAGTTTCCATCATCATTGCCCTCTTCGGACTCATAGGATATATCCGCGACGAATCGCAGAGAAGAAGCAAGGAGATGGCAGTGAGGAAAATCAACGGAGCGAGCGT
This sequence comes from Candidatus Cryptobacteroides sp., assembly GCA_045644485.1. Lineage (GTDB taxonomy): Bacteria > Bacteroidota > Bacteroidia > Bacteroidales > UBA932 > Cryptobacteroides. The sequence goes on from JAZRGY010000117.1 coordinate 3,598, forward strand.
AAAGGAGATCATTGGAATCTATGTCAAGGAGATCCTGAACCTCAGTATACCTGCACTCATTCTTGGAAATACAGGTGCATATTTCGCAGCGACACTTTGGCTGAAGAACTTCTCCGAGAAAATTGCCTTGTCGCCATGGTACTTTATCCTTGCGGACGTGCTTATCATCCTCCTGGTATCAGGATGCGTCATAATGAACAGCCTCCGCATATCGAGAAGTAATCCTGTGGATTCGTTAAAGAATGAATAAGGCTTTACAAAAATGTAAAGAAACTTTACACTTACCAATAGCACACAAAAGACACAAACAATTATAAAACAATAAGTTATACAGTTTGGCACAATACTGATATATTACCTTACATACTATACAGAATATTAACGATTAAATAAACACAACAATATGATCAAAGTAACAGACCTCAGCAAGGTTTTCCGTACAGAGGAAATCGAGACAACAGCACTTAACCAGGTTTCATTCGAGATAAAGGACGGCGAATTCGTGGCCATCATGGGTCCTTCAGGATGCGGCAAGTCAACACTCCTTAACATCCTCGGACTTCTTGACAATCCTACAGAAGGAAGTTATATGCTTCTTGGACAGGAAGTGGCAAAACTTAAGGAGAAGGACCGTACAAAGTTCCGTAAGGGAAACATCGGATTCGTGTTCCAGAGTTTCAACCTCATCGATGAACTTAATGTTTATGAGAATGTGGAACTTCCTCTGAAGTATCTTAACATCAGTGCATCGGAGAGAAAGCAGCGCGTGACAGAGATGCTCAAGAGAATGAACATCAGCCACAGAGCCCAGCATTTCCCTCAGCAACTCTCAGGAGGTCAGCAGCAGCGTGTCGCCATCGCCCGTGCTGTCGTATCGAACCCTAAACTGATCCTCGCCGATGAGCCTACCGGTAACCTCGACTCAAAGAACGGTAAGGAGGTTATGGATCTTCTTACAGAACTTAACAAGGAAGGCACAACCATCGTGATGGTGACCCACTCGCAGAAGGACGCCGCATGCGCACAGCGCATAGTCAACCTTTTCGACGGTCAGATCGTATCAGACGTAAAGAACGAACTCTAGAGTGGTTAAACATACATATTGAACTTGACATAAAAGACACTGTCGGGAGATACTGTACATTGTCATTTCGAGCGGAACGGAGTGGAGACGAGAAATCTATGACAAGGACTCTGTGTAAAGATTTCTCCACTCGCTTCGCTCGGTCGAAATGACAGAAAAAAACGCTCGGTCGTAATCGGCTTGCCGCTTGAGCGACAGCGAAAGAAATGACAGCAAGACTTAACAAATAGACACGAAACAACCCCATAACAACTGACAAATGGCATCATTCAACATATTCAGAAAGGGCAGCAGTTCATTCATGTCAAGCATACTCAATGTGCTTGGTATGGCTGTGGCGTTCGCAGCATTCTACATCATACTGGTTCAGGTGGATTACGATTTGTATTTCAACAAAGGCATCAAGGATTCTGAGAAGATCTTCGTTATGAGTTCCGGTTCTTTGGACGGAGGCAACCAGAGGCAACTCAACTTCTGCCGCCCTCTCGCTGAAGTCATATTACAGTCATCTCCGAACATAGAATATGGCGGAGTTCTCAACTTCACAGGAGCGGGCAGTATATCATTGTGGAAAGAAAATGAAGGTTCGCGTCAGGACTTCAGCATCAATCTGACTTCTACCTCCGGAACCGCATTGAAGGCAGCCGGATTTGAGGCTGTAGCAGGATCCCTTGACGAGGTTAGTTTAAGAAGCACCTTTGCCGTGAGCGAAACTGTCGCAGAAAAATTCGGTCTGGAAGTTGGAATGCAAGTATTCTCGGATGATGGTAATCCATGCTCTATTGTCGCCATTTATAAGGATATGCCAGACAATTCACATTTCAAGTATGTGGAAGCAGTCCATAACATCATGGATTCAGGCATCGACAATTATTCGGAGTGGAGTTACCAGTATCTGGTAAAAGTATATGATCCTAGCCAGGTCGATCAGATGGAGAAGTCATTCGAAGGCACGGTAAGGGATTATTACAAGGAACGTTATTTCGGTCAGATGCCTTCGGCAGAAGAAATGGGAATGACACAGGAGGCCATGGACTCTGCAGTCGAGAAGATGCTGGGCATGGCCAGATGCGAACTCATACCTTTTGAAAACGTGTTTTATAACACCGATGTCGTCAATCAGATCGAGAAAGGCAATAAAACCACCACGATCATCTTGCTGATAGTTGCCATGCTTATAGTAGGCATAGCATTCATCAATTACATCAACTTCTTCTTTGCGCAGATCCCCGAGCGCATCAAGGGAGTCAATACAAAGAAGGTGCTGGGCGGCACTCGTCTCGAACTGATAACCGCCACAGTTGCAGAAAGCATTGCAACCATCATTCTGGCCCTGGTATTGGCTGCGACTTTCACCATGCTTTTCAACATGAGCCAACTTACACATCTGATCGCCGCTGACAGTGCGTTTGCAGCAAACGTCGGAGTTGTGGCTGGAACTGTCGCCATTGCAATAGCCATAGCCGTCATTTCAAGTCTCTACCCCGCATTCTACATCACTTCCTTCGAGCCGGCCATGGTTCTGAAAGGGTCGTTCGGAGCGACAAAAGCCGGAAGGAAACTACGCTATACGCTCATCGGTCTCCAGTTCATGATATCCATCGTGCTTATCATCTGCTCGATGTTCATAAATCTGCAGCGCACATACATGGTGAACTTCGACATGGGATTCAACGGCGAGCATCTGCTTTATGTCCATACATATGACACGATAGCCGCTGATGCAGAAGCCGTAGAAGAAAGGCTCAAATCCAATCCGCAGATTGCTGATGTAACATGGACTTCAGGAAATCTTTTGGCATCAGAGAGGATGGGATGGGGACGTGACTGGAACGGGCAGGTAGTGAGTTTCCAATGTTACCCTGTCGCATATGACTTCCCTGAATTCATGGGTATTGAAATATCCGAAGGACGTACCTTCATGAAAGAGGACGAGAACAGCGAGAACGGAGTGTTCATTTTCAATGATGCCGCAAAAAGGAAATACGGTTTCACGCTTGACAGCAGGATCAGCGGCCACAAGGAAGAAACCGAAATTGCCGGATTCTGCGATGATTTCAGTTTCATGACATTGAAGGAGGAAGTAAAGCCGTTTGCTTTATATGTATATGGAAAAGATCCGTGGTATATACCTTCGACAGCATTCATAAGAGTAGCAGAAGGTGCTGACTATCAGAAAGTCATGAAGCATATCGCATCTATCTTGAGCGAATGGGAACCGTCCGTATCGCCGGACAAATGGGACATACATTTCTTTGATGAGAACGTCAACGCACAGTATAGGAAGGAACAGGCTCTGTCTGACCTCATCAGTCTCTTTACCCTTGTAGCAATCATCATCTCGCTTATGGGAGTATTCGGCCTGGTTATGTTCGAGACACAGTATCGCCGAAGAGAGATCGCTCTCCGTAGGGTGAACGGTGCGACAGTGGGTGAGATCCTGACAATGTTCTGCAGCAGATTCGTGAAAATCGTCCTCGTATGCTTCGCTGTAGCAGTTCCAATCGGTTGGGTCATCGTGGACAGATACCTTGGCACATTCGCACATAAGTGCCCGATGTACTGGTGGGTATTCGCCCTTACGCTTGTGGCTGTACTTGCAGTAACCGTCGGTGTGGTTGTAGTAAGAAGTTTGAAGGCTGCAACCGCAGATCCGGCAAATGCATTGAAGACAGAATAAACATTCATTTGTCATTTCGAGCGGAACGGAGTGGAGACGAGAAATCTATAATTCAAACAAAACAATGAAAAGTTACCTGAGATTCCTGAGCAGAAACAAACTATACACTACCATCGAGGTGGTGGGATTGAGCGTTGCGCTGGCATTTGTGCTGATTCTCGGCAATGTCGTATTCGATGACTTGAGTTGTGACAACAAGATAAAGAATACTGACAACATTTACCTTGTATTGCCCGATGACTCGAAATTCTATAGACCGGATCCTGAAGTGGTCTTCCCACAGGTCCCGGAAATAGAAGATTGGTGCAAAGCAATCATACATACGGCTTATGACGGAAAGACTCAATATATACAGAATGTTTCAGGAAATCAGAAGATGGATATTACACCTGTCCTGATACGTGGAAATTATTTCGATTTCTTCGGTATCGATCTCAAGTATGGTGATCCTGAATCAGTCATGGAACTGCAAAATGCAGCAGTCATTTCAGAAGAAGTTGCGAATGTGATGTTCCCTGGCCAGGATCCGGTGGGACAGACTTTGATCATAAACGAACATCGCCTGAAAGATGTCCTACTGACAGTGACCGGTGTGTACAAGGATATGGGTAAGACCATTCTCCAGGACCGTGGAATGTTCCTGAACATGGACTACATCAATGATATCGACAACACGATGTATCCTGAACATATAAAGATGCGGCTTGGTCGTCCTAATTCAATCCATTATGTGAAACTGTCAGAAGGAGCAGACACCGAAAAGATAGGTAAGTACCTGTTTGAGAACAATGACACTGATCCTGACAAGAAATACGCTCGATACACAAAAATCGATCTGATTCCATTCAGAGATATTCATCACACATTCGATCTCTCAGGAACCCATTTCGACAATATAACAAACGTGGACATGTACAATACGTTCATGTTTGCCTGTCTTATTCTGCTTGTGTTCGCAGGGCTGAACTATATTTCCCTGACCATGGCATTCTCCCGATTCAGGGTGAAGGAGATGGCGACAAGGCAACTGCTCGGCACTACAAAAGCAGGAATCTATGCCAAATGCATAGGCGAGGCCGCTACTCTTGTAGCATCTTCATTCATAATTGCTCTGGCAATTGCATTCGGACTGAAAGACATCGTCGGAGAACTTCTTGGGAATCACATCATCCTGTTCAACACATCTGCAATGTGGATATTTGCAATAGCGGTCATCATGATTCTGTCACTTGGTGCAGGGCTTGTTCCGGCAATGGTGATGTCCAGATACAAACCTGTCGATGTCATCAAAGGAGATGCACGAAAGAGCGACAAGGTCATATTGGGAAAGATATTCATCGGACTGGAAGGTCTGTTAAGCATCGCGGCAATAGCGGTGACATTGGCAATTTATGCTCAGACCAGATTCATGATCGACACCCCTATGGGATATGAGACTGACAATATCATATTCGTAGATTTTGTCACAAATGACAATCTAAGATTCAAAGACGAACTTCTCGCTGAAAGTTATGTTGAAAAGATCGGTTGTCTCGTTGCACCCCCTACCGACTTCGGCTCGATGACATATCTTTCGAGAGAGCATACCATGCATGTACTGAGCGGAGACTACGAAGCGTTGGATATACTTGGAATTGAGATTCTTGAAGATTTCGGCACATCGAAAACCATGAGCAATGGTTCGGTGAGAAAGAGTCTGATATGCAAGAGTTCGCATGAGCGGATCAAGCAGTATATTGCTGAAGGGCAGATCAGATTGGATGTAAACTGGTCAGTAGATGGGGTCGTGTCAGATTTCAAGATAATGTCGATCAAGGAGTACAATCCGCAAACCATTCAGGGGGCTCTTATCCAGTCTGACACTGATTCATACCTGTACGGATTGCTTGTAAAGGTAAAAGGCAATGAAAAGGAGGCTCTGTCAAACATACGTAACTTCTATCATGAGCGTAAGGATGCCGAGCATATGCCGCAGATTAACACCTTGAAGTCCTTGGTAGAAACCAGATTCAAGGACGAACAGAAGGTATTTGCGATGATAGGAGCATTCGCTCTGCTAAGCATCTTGATAACGATAATGGCAATCATTGCCCTGAGTTCATACTCTGCACAGATGAGTACACACGATACCGCCGTGAATAAGGTCTTCGGTTGTTCTAATACTAAAATCTTCTGGCGGATGGTCAAGGGATTCACGATTCCTGTGCTGGCAGGTACCACCATAGCAGTCCCTTTGGCATACTCATACATTGACAGATGGCTCTCTGAATATCCTGTCAGAATAGAGAATACCGTATGGATATATCTGCTTGCTTTAATCATTGTATTGGCAGTGGTAATTGCCTCTATAAGTTTCCAGGCTGTACGTCTTATGCGTACCAACCCGGCAGAGGCTTTGAAGAAGGAATAGCGTATAAGGACTCACTCCCCTATTAAAATATTCTGATCAAAGCGTTGATTTTGAATGAATTTTGATATATTTGCGGATAGAAAAGGATAGTCCAGATCTATTACCGGTAGCATTTGAAGATTCCTGTCAGATTCTATCTTCAAGTGGCAAAAGATCATCTTCAGCAGGAGAGGATATCTGCACTTCGGAGGCAGGATGGATTATCTTTTTATTTTTTGAATATCTGGTCCTGAATATTCCTCCACTGATTACCTTCCAATAATCACCTTCTCTGGATAATGCGACGAACAGAGTATTATGGTAAGTGTCTCCTTTTTCCAATAAAAATGAGCCACTTTTCCCCTCTTTGATTTCTGTAAAATTATTTGCGACATCTTCTATGAAATCATATACTGAATGGTATCCGGAATTTCGGATTTCCTTCTCATGACCTTCTATTATATGTTTGAGCCCATAACCTTTAGGTCCGGAAAGCCCTTCAGCAACTCTGATAGGCGCTGCCGGGAGGTTCATTTCTTCTGTGATGTACCCGAAGTCGATCGAACCTTTGCTGTTCAGAACGAACGGGGAACCGTTTTCATCGACGGCCAAACGGTAATTCTTCATTGAAAGCATTGATTTTGAATGAATTTTGTATATTTGCAGACAGAAAAGGTCTATAAGGAATTCCCGCTCGCTTCGGTTGAGTCCTGTTGAATCTCACCAGAAGCAGGAACCTTTGCCTGAGAGACAGGTTCAGGCATCCGGATTGCGGGTACGGAATATACCTTTTTCTTATTTCGCGAAT
>JAZRGY010000118.1:0-22230 GCA_045644485.1 Candidatus Cryptobacteroides sp.
TGTTCCTTGATTTGCTGTCTTTATCTTTCCAAGTCTGCTGTCAGAATCCTTGGCAAACTTCTGCGCCGCTTCCCTGGCATTACGTGTCGCCTCCTCTATCATCTCAGGCTTTATATCATTCAGGCCTTCGTATTTGAACTCCACCGGGTTCTCCCACTGATTGCTTCCACCTGTGACAATTCCCTTCTTCAGAAGGTCAGACTGCTTTGCCATCAGCGCCAGAACCGCATCCACATCAGAGGTATAGACCGTAATCACATTCTTTGCTATATAACGGAAAGCCCTGTCATTACTTCCGTATTCAGTAGCATATTTATCAGAAATCTCCGGAACGGAAACAGTTATTTCCTCTGCATCGATTCCGCCGGACTTCAGGAAAGAGATGATCTCTGCATTGTTTCTGTCAGTCTGGTCATATACAGACTGCACATCATTTGCCATGACTCTGTATACAACAGGCCATATCACCTTATCCGCCTTCACTTCCTTCTCACAAAGTCCCTTGACATTGACCGTACGGTCATAGGAGCGATATTTCTCAACAGCCCCCGACATGTGGAAGCCGATGACGACAAGACCTACCATCACGAACAAACCACTGTAAAACTTTCCTTTATCCATATAGCAAATCTTCTATCAGGCCATAAATATAGCAAAAATCACACTATATTTGTAACCTATTCTCCATAATTTATAACTATGAAACTGATATTTGCATACTTTGCAGCAATATTGACTCTACTATCAAGCATTGGTCTTTCTGCCCAGCAGCCATCTCGAAGTTGGAATCCGGACAAAGGGACCCAATATGTAAATCCTGTATTGAATGCAGACTATTCAGACCCTGACGTATGCCGAGTAGGAGATGATTTCTACATGACATCTTCTTCATTCGAATCGCTGCCCGGACTTCAGATCCTACATTCCACAGACCTTGTGAACTGGGAGATAATCGGAGCCGCATTGACCGACTATCCAGGTCCAAACTGGTCGGAGGAAAGACCATGGGAGACTCAGGGGCAGAACCTGGATGCAGTAAAGACCAAGGTTCCAGGAGCACAGGAATGGAGAACTACGCCTCAACATGGAATGGGTGTATATGCCCCATCCATACGATATCACAACGGAGAATTCTACATCTACTGCGGCGATCCTGACCGAGGAATCTTCATGGTCAAGACAGCAGATCCAAGAGGAAGATGGGACGACCCTGTCTGGGTGGTAAAGGCAAAGGGATACATCGATCCTTGCCCGTTCTGGGATGAAGACGGAAAGGCTTATATCTCGCATGCAAGTGCAGGAAGCCGCGCCGGCAACAAGAGCGTGCTCTTTGTGGCTCCGATGTCTGCAGACGGTACACGTCTCATCGGCCCAAGCCGTATAGTATTCGACGGCCATGAGGCTCATCCGACAATAGAAGGAACAAAATTCTACAAGAAAGACGGGAAATACTATATATTCGCCCCTGCCGGAGGTGTTCCGACAGGATGGCAGACCATCCTCCGTTCGGACAGTCCGTTCGGTCCTTTTGAAGACAGGATCGTACTTGCTCAGGGAAATTCATCTGTCAATGGCCCTCATCAGGGAGCATGGGTGGACACTCCAGGCGGTGAGCACTGGTTCCTGCATTTCCAGGACAAAGGAGCCTACGGACGAGTAGTACATCTCCAACCGATGACATGGACAGCAGACGGCTGGCCCGTAATAGGAGAGGACAAGGATGGTGACGGTGTAGGTGAACCTGTTATGAGATACCGCAAACCGGACCTGAAAAGTACAGGCATCTTCCAACCCGCAGAAAACGACACCTTCGCATCCTTAGATATGGGACTTCAGTGGCAATGGCAGGCTGTTCCTTCCCCATACTGGTATTATATCGATGCGGCAGCACGTGAGACCCATACCAATGGCCTGGGAGCGCTCAGACTTTATTCTGTCGATCAGGCAGAAGGTTGGCGCAACCTATGGGATACTCCGAACCTACTCCTTCAGAAAACCCCTGCTGACAAGTTTACTGCAACGGCTAAGGTAAGTTTCATCCCTAATCCTGAACTCGCAGAACGAGGAGAATCATGCGGATTCGTACTCATGGGGCAGAGTTATGCAACCCTCAAACTTGTAGATACAGTGGAAGGCATTGTGCTTCAGTATGTGGAATGCAATGGCGCTGACAGGGGAAACAAGGAAAACGTTCTTGCAGAAGTGCCCCTGGAATCAAAGCCTTTACCGTCCCCATACTCAAGCAAATATATGTCAAGAAAGGTCACTTCCGGATCGCCTCTCGGCTACGTAGCGGCAGATGTATTCCTCAGAATCAAAGTGGAACCGCGGGAGCGCAAAGGAAATGTTCCGGATCTTACTGCCACCTTCTGGTATAGTCTTGACGGAAAGGAATGGATGCAGATGAAAGATGCATCCAAGTCTGGCAAGGATGCATCTTTCATAGGAAAAGCCGGCACATGGATCGGTGCCAAGTTCGGATTCTACTGCAACCGCCTGGCATATAAGAATGACGGTGGCTGGATGCAGGTCGACTGGATTACCGTTACTGAATAGGATTCTTCATGCAGCGAAGCGAAGCACCAGCGAGGAAGTTTCCATATGCCACGGTAACTTTCTCGTTGGAAGCATTGTATGTCGGCATCATGTAATAGTACTGCACATTCTTCAAGGTGCCGTCAGTATTGAATGAAGGCTGATTATGCATCGAAGAACCTATGAGGTATGACATCACACCATAGATACCGTTGTAGTTCGTTACTGTATAACTGCCTTTACCGGTAGTATTTGCCTTGTTTCTCATGCTTGCAAACTGCCACTTCCAGCCAGCAGTCTCAAGAGCCGCCAGACTGGCACCACCAATCTCAGAATCATAGTAGGCTCCATTAGGATTTTTCAGTGCAGCGTTTAAACAATGACCTACAAGACCTGTCATATCCGTCACTGTCGGAACATGCCAGCCTGGAGGACAGATTCCCTGAGTTCCCTCGAATGTTGCCGCATTATCAGCAGATATTTCAGAAACTCCGAATGCTGTTGCCGCATCATAAAGCAGGCCTAGAGTTGTCGCCAAAGCCGGACCAGCAGTTCCCTCCGCATTTGCAGCAGGATACCAGATGCCGGCATCCTCGGCAGGATCACTCGAAACCTTGCGTCCGCGAGGAATGAAACGAAGATTTTCGGCCATCCATGTATTTCCATCAGCAAGGGTCACGGTATTGTACCTGACTCCGTCATACTCAAAGTAACCTTCATATTCCTTGAAAGTAACCGGAAGGTCTTCTGTCACACCTGAACCTTCAAACCCTATCTCTCCTTCGTCTGTCCAGTTCTGAATCTCTCCAGAAGCGCTTACAATGGCATCGTCAACAAGTATACGGGCATTGACTGTGTACTGTCCGCCGGACTTAAGGGTCATGGCAGTCAGCGATTGTGTGATGACCTTCTTGTTTGAAAGGGTAATGACAATGCTCATTGCATTGGAATGAGGAATCACGATCGCCTGCCATGTCTTTCCTTCTGAAGACTCATAAGCCATCACAAGACCATCTTCCTGCTGTCCCTGATCAGAATCAGTCAAGGTCATATTGACAAGGTCAAGTCCCACGGTCTTTGGAGTACCTCCGATACCTATGCTTTCTATTTCAGCACCGGACTGGTTATCCACATTGACCACAAGTTTTGTCATCATATGCTTGAAGACCATTGCAACAGCATTTACGGATGGCAGAACTCCTGTCTTGGATGCAGCCATAAAATCTGCCACGCCGATACCCGAAGTCTGGTCATAAACAGTATTATACAAAACAGGCACGCCACCTTCCGCATAAGGGTAATAGGCATAGAGATTTGACTTGGTATAGATATCGCCATACCACTCAAGATTTCCTGCGAACACATCTGAAGCAAAGGTAAGACATTCATTGTTAGCGTATTTACCGACAGCACCGTCAGCAACGACAGTAAGACCGATCTTATCTCCGGCCTCGAAGTTTACTTCCGTAGCCTTAGTGATTATTGGTTCTACCATAATGCTCCCCGGCTGTACAGAAGTATCCTCCTTATGCTGGCATGCAGCAAAGAAAAAGGATACCAGGGCTAAAAGTGTCAGAATTCTTTTCATATTTTCATTTTTTAGTTTACTCTTTTAAAATGACAGACCCGTTTTAAACGTTGCTGTAAATCTGCTTCGTCCGTCAATATATTTCAATCCGTATGCATTCACATACCTTACGTCTGCCTCCAGATAAATACCTTTTGGGAAAGTATATCTGACCATGGCACAGACATCTAATCTAGGCGCAGTCTTATACTCCATCTGTCTTTCATACCAGTCCTGAAGCCTGTAAGGCTCCGACTGTATTCCAGATCCGTCAGAAGAAAGTCTCTCAGAGAAAGACACCCATCCCTTGGAAAATCTTCCTTCTGCACCGAAGTCGAAAGACAGGTAATGGAAGACAAGATCAAGATATGCGGAGGATGCGGAAAGCGTCTGCGTATGGATATAAGGATAGACCTGAGAACTCATTTCTTCACACATCCCGAATTCTGCTCCTGCCTTGAGATCAAACACTTTGTGAACAAATCCATACTCAGGATTCAAAGTCCATGATCCGCGGGAATAAATCCTGTTGGCACCATGATCCAGCACAGATGTGATTCCATTTTCGCTTACCTTCTCCAGGACTCTCTCATCCATATCCTGACGGCTCCAGTCAAAGTGCAGACGTACATCATTCACTCCTGACCGGCCAGACCATCTGTAACGTAGGTTTGTACTCACATCTACCCCGGGGAAGTCAAACCAGATATATTCCTTTTCTCCGACAGAACCGGAAGTCCTGACTACCTCAAGATCCGCATAAAGGTCATGATGCTGAACCTGAAACGAACCTCCATAAGAGTACTCCCTTACAGGAAGGCCGTTTACACCTGCCTCCTGAAGATGTACCCCGCTTCCTGTCCACACCTGTCGGACACCATACATCAGACCCTTGTCCAGAAAGGCGTAATATGAGGATTCGGATGTACCTACCTGCGTTGCATCAATGGTCTCCGCTACTTTTCTGAACAACGGAGATAATCCCAAAGCCCATCCTCCGCTTCTATACATGATTCCGGGAGCGACAGTCATGTCCAGACGCCAGTTGGCATGACGAAGATCCTTTCTCTTGGCAAGATTAGAAGACTCGAAATCCATTTTAGCACCTATGGTCCATTTACCGCTAAGATCGTAGGCAAAGCCTCCCTCAAACATATATGTCTGGAGTGTCTTGCGGCCCGGAGTAAATTCCAGAACATCTATCGGGAAATAGCCCGGTCTGATGAACATGGAACCGCACATGTCATATCCTTCTGTCTGATCGAAAGAAAATGAACCGGTAAAAGAAATACGGTCGAAATGGCGGACACTTTCCGTCACTACGCCGGCTTTCCATGTACGCGGAGCCTGCCATGAATCCCTGAAACCACCTTCTTCATATCGCCCATAGGCCTCTGCATATGAGATCGAGACACTGTCCTGCCTTATGCCGGCAACATTGCGTGAGCCTTGCCAGAAACTGTCACGGCTGACATCCTCGAATCTCCGGGCAGAAAGGGACACACTGCACGAAAGCAGGCATAGAAGCAATATATATCTTACCTTATTCATGCAATGACTGTTTTTCACGTTCGTAGAAATCGTTCAAAGAATTGTTGGTGTCAACCAGTATCTCGTATCCGGAAACGGCGCTCGCTTTCTCATCCACATTACGCATAAGGGAGCGGCCAAGATACAGATCGGTCTGTACCACATATCCGGCATCCAGAGACGGCGAAAGTCTCTTTGAGTTGGTGGATGATGTTCCATCAAAAACCTCGACAGCATCTATAACCCAGTCAAAAGGAACCTTCACGACATTGTCCACAGTACTTCCCGGAACAGGAATAATACTGTCGCTTTGGCGCACGTAGTCTTCTATCCTGATATCCTGAGACCTGAAAAGAACCAAGGTTGGAGAACTTATAGAGAACGTATATGCATTTGCCTTTCCTGTCTTGACCACGACGTTCAGATATCTGTCTACAGATATCCGGTCACCTGGGGCAGGATGGTTGGTCGTGTTCGGGAAATAGGTATTGTTATAACAAACGAAATATCCCGGCTTGTTAAGATTCACTGAAAGAGGATATTGCAAGGTATGGTCCACGGCTCCCTTGAGACAGACCACTGCGTCCTCTCCAGGCTGCAGAGGAAAATCATCACCATCGCCAGGAAACTGCCAGACAGCCTGAATTACAGGAAGGAAATCAGGGAATACCGAATCTCCCGTAACCGGATCCTTTGACACCCAAGGACTGCTTCCTGTCGAATTGTATGGAGACAAGGTGCCGAAACACAGGAAGTCCAGATACTGGACCTTGTAATCGTTGTTATGGAGGATAAAATACTGGTCATACTGATAGTTTCCCTCCAAAGGCAGTTTCCTGCACCCGCCGCAATATATCTCCTTGATGACTATGGTACCTGCCTTGGAAACTGATATCTTGAGATCAAGCACAAGGTCATTACCCGAAAGGACTACCTTGTCCGCCGCCCCGTTGAATATGTCAGAGCCGGAATATCCGTTGATATTAACCCTGTAAAGTCCGTTAGGAAGGCTGAACATAGCCTTACCGGAAGCATCCGTAACAGCCATATACCGGCTTCCTGTATTGACATCCTCTACAAGGACAGATGCCCCTTCCCGAGTGAAATCACCTTCAGGCCACTGTGCCGTTACAGTCAGGACATTAAGACTTCCTTCATATGGATCGGAAGTCTTCATATCCATGCACGCTGCAACCGAAATGATGGTCAGCAATATATACAGTAACTTCTTCATCTTCTAAAATTTCAGACGACATGTCAGACCATAGTAGAATGCCGGCGTGAATATGGCTCCCACACCTGTCGCCATGGATCTGACATATGGCCTTGAGTTAGTAAAGTTGTTCGCAAAGAAGGACAGGGACACATGGTCACCTATCTCCTTTGTTATACTCAGATTTGCGGACATATATGGCCCGTAACCGTCCTGGGCAAATGTATATGCATTGGACGACTTCAATATAAGATTGGCAAATTCCGGATCCGATGCCTGTGCATCGGTGAAAGGATGGACCTTTCCTTCAAGGTCCATATATGCGACCGGATAGACTGCGGTATATGAATTACCGTCATTTATATCGCCTCCGGAAGGAGTCTTGTCATTCTCCCCTACAGTAAACGCATAGTCACGACCCTCATATCTTGAAAGATTCCTGCTTCGTCGCAGAAGGGACATCTCCAGACGGCAGGTAATGATCAGACGCACCTGAGGAATATGGGTTATTGCAGTAAGGTTAGCATCCAGATTATGGGTGATCCTTCCGTTCACGACAGCGTTACCGCCGCCTCCGTTTGCATATATTCCAACATACTGATAAGACCTGTCAGGAATCGACGTATGGGACCATCCGTTCTGATAATAATATGACAACTGGTCATTCAGATAACCGGTATATGCATACGACGCATCCAGACGGAATGTGGTACGCAAAGGTGTTATTTCCGGGAATTCAACGACAAGTTCGGCACCTGCCCTGCGGATATCAGCGCCATTGTTCTGCTGAGTGGATTTCACGAATGTACGGTCCGTAACCTTTACCTCCATCGGGGTCCAATATTCATCCTGTCCACCTCGCAGATATACCATTCCTGTCTGACTGTCCACCTTCATCTGCGGATCCGACGGCATATCGAATCCATCCGGACGTTGGAGGATATTATATGAGAAAGGATCATATACATCCAGGAAGTTATACGGATTTCCGGTCACATTGTAGAATCCTACAAGAGAAAGACTGGTTCCAAGGAACTCCGCGTCAAATCCAAACTCTGCATTGCTGTTTCTCTGCCACTTGAGATCTGGATTGTATCTTACCGTATATGGTTGGGTATAATACACATAACTTGAACCCTCAGCATATGAAAAGCCGAATGACTGGATATCTCTGTACTCCTGCTTAGGATACAGGATATAATATGAAGGGAGTTTTTCTGTGATGCCCCATCCTCCTCTTATGGAAAAGCCCTCCGCCAACTGCCATCTGGCATTGAACCTGGGCGAGAATGTCATCTTATTGTTATACAATGAGTGCGATATGAACACATTTTCCATTCTAAGACCTGCAGTAACCTCAAGCCTTGTCTGCGCAACAGGTATAGTCAGATGCTCCTCTATATATGCAGAAAGATTATGCATGAACGGATAGTCCGTATAAGGACGCGGCCTGTATCCGTTTGCGGCAAGGGACGGATCCAGATAATATTCGCCCTGACCGACATTACCGTTTGCCTTCCATTGTACTCCGGCTTTCAGGGAACTCTTCATATCGTCCCACCTCTTGTGCCAGTTATATTTGATAGAAGCAGCAAGATCCAGTTCCTTCGAATCTGTCACCTGATCGGAGAAGAAAGTCAGAGGAAGCCTCTCCGCCAGAAAATATCCCTCCTGTTGGGCATGGACTGCCGGCTGTTGCGAACCGAAAGACTCGAACCTGTGCCATCTGTCAAGGTTGTCATGGAAATTTACCGAAGCATCCAGTTTGAGATTAGTGATCCATGACCTGTTGAGAAGCCAGGTCAGAGAGGTATTTCCGCGGAACACATTATCACGGACCTTCTCATACTCTCCCGTGAAGGCATCCGGGTCGTCCTTTGAATCCATGCCTCCTATGTTTCCGGTAAAACCGGCCTCGAAGCGGAGAACTTTTGCAAAGGTATTGCTGTAGTTCAAAGTGATGCCGCTTCTTGTATATGACTGATAAGGAGAGACCAGTTTCTTCACAGCCCTTGCCCACTCCGCACTCACGTTCAGCACTCCATTATCATCCTGAAGATCAATACCTTTGGAAACAGATGTCTGATATGTTCGCGGATTCACGGAAAATGTGATATTCACAGGGGTACGGCCTTTTCTGGTATTTATCTTTACCATACCGCTGTTAAGGTCTCCGTATTCGGCAGAAGGAACCCCTGTTATGACTTCCACCGATTCGATATTGTCGACAGCGACACTCCTTGTATCCACTCCCTGCATGCCGGTAAACGATGCATTGTTGCCGAGCCTCACACCATCCACTTCGACTGCCGTACCGAAAGCAGAATTTCCAAGGGTTGAGCCGCCCTCTCTCAAGGAGAATGTATTTTCAGATGTAAGGTCCGGATTCACCGTCTTTCCACCAGGAAGGAGAGACGACACGTCGGTCATATTGGAAAGTTGAAGATGGTTTAAGGCATCACGGCCAAGGCTATGAGATGTGCTGAGGCCGTCCTTGGCCTTCTGAGCAGTCACGACCACCTCGTCAAGGGCAAGAGAACTTTCATTGAGTATGATCTTCAGCCCCTCAACATCCTTTCGAAGATCAAGTTCCATGGAGAAGGATACATATCCAAGACAGGAAACCTCCAGAACGTATTCTCCGGGCTGCACATTGGCAAAGGAGAATTCCCCATCGAGTCCGGTAGTTGTCCAAAGGTACTCCTCGCCAAGTCTGACCGCGGCACCGATGACAGACTGACCGGTGTCATGTTCCGTCACTGTTCCGGACAGGGTGCAGAAAACAGGCTGTGCTGAAAGATCAACCAAGGAACCTAACACAACCGACACCAGCAGAAACGCCTTCAGAACTTGCAGTTTAAGTTTATTCATCGCATGGAACCATATACAGATTCCATGCAAAGATAGAAAAAACTATGTTTTTACAACAGTCTCGACAACTCAGGATATTTGTTTCTGGAAACAGGAACAACCAGACCAGGGACATCGAGTTCGGCTGTGTACATGTCATTTACATCCTTCCTGAGAGCCACGATATGTGTCGGATTGACAAAATACGACCTCTGGCAACGGAAGAGTCCGAACCTGTCGGCAAGCGGCGTTATGGCGGTCATGCTGGTACGCAGGGTATAATCCCTGACCAGATCTCCCTCTTTGTAGAAGACGGTTATATAATTCTCATCCGCCTTGATATAAAGGATAGCATCCCTGAGCAGAACTATACGGACCTGACCGTTCTTATCAGTGAATCTGACGGATTCCACCTCTCTCACAGTAGGGCTATTCAAGGAGATTATCACAAAGACGCCGGTTATGGCTCCATAAGGAACGACAAGTATAAGGAAGGTGTACTGAAGAGAGAGGGCCAGATTGAAGAAATATGAGCCCGTTCTGCTCATGAGGGTAAGATAAAGGGCAATGAAGAATGTCATGCCCACCAGTTCTACTATTATCCATCCGATGAACTGCCACAGATTGTTGCACAGAAATTTCCGCAGGGCAAAGAACAACGACCTTGTAATGAGAAGAAAAACCATCATTATGCACATCATGATGGTCACATTGAACACAAACAGCGATCTTCCCATGTCCAGAGCCTCAGGATTGCCGAACGGGCGATAAACGCCCATTATGACAAAAAACATAGCCGGTGTAAGGAATATATACCAGAGTTGAGTCGTGTATTTCTTGAAAATTTCAGGGAATGTTTTCATCACTTGACGAAATTTAGGAATTCAACATTTTGTCACCAACACCTTATCTTCGTCACAAATATAGCAATTTTGTCACACCAATGCATCTATAGTCAAGATTTTTGTCACCCATATGGCGTTTTAATAACTTTGCAGAAATTCACTATGCCATGAAACTACTTTTTACAATACTGCTGACAGTACTGCAGTTCACTTCAGTCGACAACGACTTCAGGTATGGGACAGACTACGGGAAATGCAGGGAAACGCTTCATCAGATGCTGCCTCAGGCACAGTCAGGAAAGGAAAAGGCAGAAGTCTTCTGGCGTCTATCCCGCGTATGTCTGGTACTTGGAGAAAACCAAGAAAATGTAAATGCCAAACGTTCGCTATATAAAGAAGGTATGGAATACGCGGCAAAGGGCATGAAGGAGGATCCGAACAGCGTGAACTGTTACATGTGGCATTGCGCAAACATCGGAAGAGAGTGCCAGACCCATTCACTCATGGAACAGGCAGCCGCAGTTCCGGACATGACGGACGACCTGACGATGATTCTCGACCAATTGGGAGCAACAGACTGCTCCGAGGCCTGGCAGGCTCTTTCAGAGATGTACTGGCACCATCCGTTCAAATCGGACGAAAGCGCCATAAACTTCGCAAGAAAGGCTGCCATAAGCATCCCTTCGGACGAATTGAGGATATCCACATATACATATCTCGCAGAACTGCTGTACAAAAGAGACTGGAACAGTTCGAAGCGTACGTCCGAGGCAAAATCCAATGCATCCAGATTCTGCAAGAAATCCAGATCCAACATAGAACGATACGCATATTATGATGGAGCAGGGGAAAAGATGCCATGGTGCAGTTCTCCTTTCACAGCCCTATCTGACAAGGAAGAGGCTGACGCAATCATATCCTATGCACAGTCATTATATTCAAGATGCGGAAATCCGACACCCGTAGACAAGAAGGACTACAAAAGACTTACAGAACTCGCAAAAAACAAATGATCATGACAGACAAGACCTTATATCAGTTCAACTACTCCCAGGACATCGTTCATCTTCAGACAGTATATTCATTGTTCAACAGAGTGTCCAACATCATCTTTTCCGTCACTTTTGACGAAGGATTCGATGATTCGCTCATGACCAATGCAATCCAACTGCTGATGGAAAGAAACGACTGTCTCCGTCTTAAGTTCGTGAAGGAAGGCAAGGTGACGAAACAGTATTTCGAAACAGAAAAGCACATCGGAAAGATCCCTTCGCTTACATTCCGGACAAACAGCCAGATGGATTCATTCATCAGAAAGTTCCGCAGAAAGGCAATCGATGTAAGAAAGGGCGAGACGATGAATGTGGTCTTCGCCACCGACCCCACAGGGAACAAGATGCTCATCATAAAGATCAGCCACATGGTTGCGGACACTTATGGCATCGGAATCCTCGTAAATGACCTTAACACCATATATCAGGCACTGAAGAACAGGACCGCCCTCCCAGTCGCTCCGGGACGATTCGAAGACATCCTCAGTAACGACACCAACTACAGGGCAAACGATGCAGCCATCGAGAAGGACAGGGCTTTCTTCCTGGAATATTATCAGAAAAGACATCCCGACAGGCCTGATTACTGCGGCATCCACGGAAACACCAGCGACCACTGGCTCAAACTGAAAAGAAAGGGAGCGATATCTCTGCCGTATTTCTTCGTGAAGTGCGACACCAAAGGATATAGGTTCGTCATTCCTGCAGCCATTACAGAGAAAGCGGCAGAATGGTGCTCAGACAACAATGTAACGATGAACTCGTTCTTCTTCTACACCTGCGCCATCGCCTGCTCGCTCAGAAACGACAAGGCGAAATACCAACTTCCGCTTGAACTCCTCAACTGCAGGGGCACTGTAGCGGACCGAAAGGCTGCAGGAACAAAGGTACAAAGTCTGAGCGTATATACGACAGTGGATTATGACAAGACCTTCAACGAGAACATCCTGGCACTTGCAGCAGAGCAGAACGAACTGTACAGGCACACCAGACTCACCTATCTTGAGATCCAGGACATCGAGCACAAGTTGTGGAACTACTCGATGATGAGCCAGATAACAAACTTCTGCTTCTCGTTCATCCCGTTCTCAACTCCTGACGGACTTCATCTTCAGGTCTATTCGAACGGAAAAGGCGCCCTGCCCGCATACATAGCGCTCATGCTCAATATAAAGACAAACGAAATATATGTCAATTATGACATCCAGACTCAGATGTGCACCCCTGAGCAGTTGATCGAATTCCAGAACATATACCTGAATGTCATAGAGACAGTACTTAAAAACCCTGAAACCAGATTAAACGAAATCTTCTAATCATGAAATACCGTACAGAACGTGAGATCCAATCCAAGAGGCTTCTCAAGGACGGTGACTACAAGAGCATCAGGGAAATGCTTGAAAGACTCAACAGGCAGATTCCCGACACAAGCATCCTTGCGGACCTCGACGCAAAAAACAATATAGTATATCACTCAGCATCAGATATATACGAAGAAGTGATGAATCTGGGAGACGGTCTGCTTGCAGCAGGTCTTAAAGACGCCCACATAGCCATCATTTCAGAAAACTGCTACAGGTATGTGATAGCCGACATCTGCATCTCCAGCGGAGTAGGCGTGGTCACCCCGATAGACGCAAACGCACCTGTCCATTTGATGGCGACCCTTCTGGGAAAATGCGACGCCGACGCAGTGCTTTGCGGAACCGAACAACTTGAAACCGTCATGCAGGCGCAGAAGGAATGTCCACGCCTCAAGACCATAATCACCATAGACAAAAAGGCGGAAGGGCTTGCAAGTTATGACGAACTGGTAGAAACCGGCAGAAAGATGGTCTCAGACAGCACCTACAGAAAGGTCGAACTGAACCTTGACGCCCCGGCTAAGATCCTCTTCACAAGCGGAACGACAGGAGCAAACAAGGGAGTCGTCCTTACAAATGCAAACCTCGTGGCGAACATGCTCAACTGTATGGACGTGATCACGACCAAAGAAGGCACCACTTCCATGAGCATCCTGCCTATGCATCACGCGACAGAGATCAACACGCACATCATGGCCCGAATCGGCTGCGGAAGACTTACCTACATCAGCGGCAACATGCGCAACATGATGAGAAACATCAAGATATTCAAGCCGGACATCGTGACCATCGTCCCTATGATCGCCAACGCCTTCTACAGAAACATCATGAACGGAGTAAAGAAGGCCGGCAAAGAAGAGAAACTCCAGAAAGGCATAAAGATGTGCAATCTTCTGAAGAAATTCGGAATAGACATCACCCACAGGCTCTTCCCAGACGTATTTGCGCCTTTCGGAGGAAATCTCAGCCAGATAGTATGCGGGGGCTCCATGCTTAACCCTGTAACCATAAAAGGCCTCAGCGACCTTGGAATCTGCGTCCAGAACGGTTACGGAATCACCGAATGCGGTCCTCTCGTATCAATGAATGCAGACACCCTCACAGAGCATCTGAGCATCGGATTCGCATGCCCGGGACTTAAGGTAAAACTTGCCAATACTGACGACACAGGAGTGGGAGAACTCTGCGTTAAAGGCAAGAGTGTATTCAAGGAGTATTACAAGGACCCTGAGGCAACAGCAGCCGTATTTGACGAAGAGGGATATTTCAATACAGGAGACAGCGCACGCATCGACAAGAGCGGAAGGATTTTCCTTGTGGGAAGAAAGAAGAACACTATCGTGCTGGAAAGCGGCAAGAATGTCTGCCCTGAAGAGGTCGAGAACATCATCGAGGCCAACATGGACTTTGCAAACGAAATCGTTGTATATCAGGCGGAATTCGCCGGCGGACGCTCGTCACGTCAGGTGATCTGCGCCGGCATCTATATCAGCGACGAGACCGTACGTGCAGACAAGGACGCAATAAAGGCATGCATCGAAAAGATCAACGGTCTGCTCCCGGACTATAAGAAGATAGAATATGTAGAACTCCCAGAGACGGAATATGAGAAGACATCCACAAGGAAGATCAAAAGATCGACTCTTCCGGAGAAATGTTCCGGCGAAGGCATAATCACAATGTAACCATGAATGCAAAGACAGACATACTGAACATACTCCAGGACTATATCGAGGCTCCTGTCGACGAAATCGCCACAGATATGCCGTTCAAGGCAGTGGCCAGCATCGACTCGTTCATGCTGATAGAACTCATCGCCGCCATCGAAGACCATTTCGGTGTCACAATCTCCAATACAGATCTCGGAGGCTTCAAGACCATTGACGACATAGTAGTATATATCGAGAACAAAAACATGGCTTAAGACCGGACACATACACCCTTTAAATGTTAGAGCCGCTTCCTGAATGAACAAGAAGCGGCTCTAAAAAGTAAAAAGCCGACCATAGTAATGGACGACCTGCATATAATTGAACCCCGTCGGGTGATTTCAAAATTTAAGGTCACCCGAAGATGACCTGTTTTGGAGCGGAAAACGAGACTCGAACTCGCGACCCTAACCTTGGCAAGGTTATGCTCTACCAACTGAGCTATTTCCGCAGATTCAAACGCGTTGTTTTCGTTTGGGATTGCAAAGGTAGACATTTTTTCTTTACATCCAAACTTTTTTATGAAAATTTATCAAAAAAGTGGCCGATTTTTTATTTTCGGCCACTTTTTATCGTTTTAGAGCGAAGTTTCGAACTCTTTCAGGAACCTCAAGTCGTTTTCAAAATAATTTCTGAGGTCGCGAACCTGCCACTTCAGCATAGCGATTCGCTCAACTCCCATTCCGAATGCAAATCCGCTGTATTTCTTGCTGTCGATTCCTGATGCCTCCAGAACATTAGGGTCCACCATTCCGCAACCCATGATTTCGAGCCATCCTGTACCCTTACAGATATTACAACCCTTTCCTCCACAGATGTTGCAACTTACGTCCACTTCTGCAGACGGATCAGGGAACGGGAAGTATGGAGGACGCATACGGATCTGTGTCTGCGCTCCGAACATGTCGCGGGCAAAAAGAAGGATGGCCTGCTTCATGTCTGCAAATGTCACATTCTCATCTATGTAAAGTCCTTCCACCTGTTGGTAGATACAGTGTGCACGCGCAGAGATCGCCTCATTACGGAACACACGGCCAGGACATACGATACGGATAGGAAGAGGCATCTTCTCCATTGCACGCACCTGTACGGAAGATGTATGGGTACGAAGAAGAACCGGATTATCACTATCCTTGATGAAGAATGTATCCTGCATTTCGCGGGCAGGGTGCTCAGGAGGGAAGTTCAAAGCCTCGAACACATGCCAGTCATCCTCGATCTCCGGACCTTCAGCCACATCATATCCGAACTTGCGGAATATGCTGACGATTTCCTCTCGTGCGATAGACACCGGATGACGGGAACCAAGTCCAACAGGGTCACCGGGCATAGTATAGTCAAATGCAGCAGCACCAGCCTCAGGAGATTCCGCAGCAACCTCTTTCATAGCCTCTATCTTTGCCGCAGCAGTATTCTTAAGAATATTAAGTTTCTGTCCGAACTCTCTCTTAAGTTCCGGAGCAACTGTCCTGAACTCTTCAAAAAGGGCAGTCACGGAACCTTTCTTTCCAAGGAGACGCACACGCGCTTCCTCTATTTCCTGTTCTGTCTTGCAGGACAGGGCCTCAATCTCGGCCATCAAGGCCTCTATACGTTCTTTCATATATCTGTTGTCTTTTTATTTCTAGTTATAGATCCCTCGACTACGCTCGGGATGACATGGGGACTCGGGATGACATGCGGACTCGGGATGATACCTTACTCCTCTACAGGATAGCCGATTGCGATCACGCAGTATGGGCGCAGTCCTTCCTTGATTCCAAGAAGATCAGCAACATAATCTTCCGCCTTTGCTCCTTCCGGATCCTCCTTCAGACGCGGACGGCCATTGACATGTACCCAGCAACTTACAAGGTCCATCGCCGTTACTGCCAACTGGACGAATGTCGCCGAAATGGCACAGTTGTCCACCCAAAGATCCGTCTTTCCCTCATCTCCCATGACAACGATTGCTGCCTGAGCGCCCGCAAGAAGACCAGAACCATAATCACGCATCTGTGAAAGTGCTTCCAGAGTATCTTTATCTTCTATTATCATGAATGCGGAACTCTTGCTGTTCCTGGACGAAGGCGCAGTCTGAGCCACCTTGACAATGGCATCCAGAACTTCCTTTTCCACAGGCCTGTCAGAATACTTCCTGACACTATGCCTTTTCTCTATTACCTCTAAAAAATCCATATCCTAGTTTATTTACCCTGGGCTTTTGCCTTGCGTTTCTCGCGCGCCTTGATTTCTTTACCCGCTCCTGTCTTAAGGTATGCAGCCCACTGCTCCTCGGTAAAGATAGTCTTATATGTATTATCCCTCTGTTCCAGCCACTTATCCTGAGCAGCCTGATACATGGACATGTTATTGACCTTTGAAGACTGAAGTTTTTCATATTCTGCCATGATGGCGGCAAGGTCATGCTTCAATGTCGAATCTACATAGAAAACCTGCCAGTCCTCAAGGTCAAGGGCCTTCTGAAGCCTGTCAGCCTCTTGCTCAGCCTGCTGGTAGACATCCGGCTTCTCCTGCTGCTGGGCATGAACAGATACACTGAAAATCATTGAAACCAGCAAGGCAAAAGCCAACATAACAGTTAAATTCGATTTCATAACTATCAAAAATTTTTATAGTTTTGCATGTTATCGCAAAAACGACACAAAAGTAATTAATAATAATAAAAGTACAAAATGAGAAGACTTTCTACAGCAATCCTCTTTTCAATCATGGCGATCATCGGCTTCTCCAGCGTTAAAAGCCATGCCTGCACAAATGTTCTGGTAACAAAAGGAGCCAGCACAGACGGTTCCAACATGGTCTCATATGCAGCAGACTCACACCAACTCTACGGCGAACTCTATTACGCCCCTGCCGGTGTATGGAACAAGGATGCCATGCGCCAGATAAACGAATGGGACACAGGAAAGTTCCTCGGCCACATCCCTCAGGTGCCAAGAACATATCAGAGGGTCGGCAACATGAACGAACACCAACTCATCATAGCGGAAACCACTTACGGAGGACGTCCGGAACTTGAAGATCCCAAGGGAATAATGGACTATGGCTCGCTCATCTATGTCGCCCTCGAAAGAGCAAAGACTGCCCGTGAAGCCATCAATGTGATTGTAGACCTCGCCAATACGTACGGCTATTACTCAAGCGGAGAGTCTTTCTCCATCGCAGACAAAGAGGAAGTCTGGGTGATGGACCTCATCGGAAAGGGACCTGACAACAAGGGAATCGTGTGGGTGGCACGTCGTGTTCCTGATGGATACATCTGTGCCCATGCAAATCAGGCGCGCATAAGCACCTTCCCGCTCAATGACCCAGAGAACTGCATGTATGCACCGGATGTGATTTCATTCGCACGTGAGAAGGGTTATTTCAGCGGAGATGACAAGGACTTCAGTTTCTGCGATGCATATGCCCCTCTCGACTTCAGCGGAATGAGAGGTTGCGAGGCCCGTGCCTGGGCAGCATTCAATATCCTCTGCGACGGAAAGTTCACATTTGAGGATGAAAACGGCAATGTCGTTACTAAAGATGCCTATGATTACATAGACTATGCGATGGGATGGGACAAGTCAAAGAGATTCCCTCTCTTCGTGAAGCCATCACGTAAGATCAGCGTAAAGGATGTGGCTGACGTGATGCGTGACCACTATGAGGGCACTCCTATGGACATGACCCAGGATATCGGAGCAGGCGGAAACGCTCTCCCATACCGTTGGAGACCTATGGGATTTGAAGTGGACGGAAAGGAATATACAAATGAAAGGGCAATCGCTACCCAGCAGACCGGATTCTGGTTCGTAGGACAGTCCCGCGGATGGCTCCCTGACGAGATCGGAGGTGTGAACTGGTTCGGATGCGACGATGCCGCAACCTCATACCTGACCCCAATCTATACGTCTACATACGAAGTGCCTGAATGCTTCCGAGTAGGAAACGGCAACATGGTCACCTACTCTCCGACATCAGCATTCTGGATGACAAACCGCGTAGCAAATGCATGTTACAAGGCATACAACATCATGTTCCCGACTGTTGATGCAGAAATCGACGCATGGGAAAATGCCATGATCAAGGCAGTAGAGGCTGCCGATGCAGAGGCACTCGCAATGTACAAGGAAGCGGAAAAGAAGCCACGCAAGCAGATCCGCCGCAACGACAAGGCCCGCAAGACAGCAGACCCTTACACTGATGTAAGAAACTACCTGACTGCATTCTCTGTGGACAACGCACAGAAGATCTTCGAAAAATGGGTGGCTCTTGAGCAACTTCTTCTTGTAAAATACATCGACGGAAACGTAAAGGCTCAGAATGAGGACGGAACCTTCGTCACCAACGGACATACCGACTGTATTCCGGACAAGATCTCACAGCCAGGATACACTGACATCTGGAAAGCAGTCGTAGCAGAAAAACACGGAAAAACAATTGAAGTAAGATAATGGCAAAGAAATCAGCAATAATAAAGAACTGGCCCAAGTATCTCCTCCAATGGGGAGTACTTGCGGCCCTTATTTTCTTTCTGACCGGACTTATTCCTTCCAAGGAAGCGGCAGATCCGGAAGCATATTGTCCCGTAGGAGGTCTTCAGGCCCTTGCGACCTACCTTGCACAGGGTTCTCTCCCATGCAGCATGTCTTCCCTTCAGGTGATGATGGGCATAGCCCTGATTGCCGCTGTCGTACTCTTCAGCAAACTCTTCTGCGCATACATTTGTCCTGTGGGTACCGTCCAGGATCTTCTTGTAAGAGCAAGGAAACATCTTCGCATCAAGGACATCAAGGTAAGAAACGGATCCACACTCGACAAGATACTGCGCATAGTAAAATATGCTGTCGTGTTCTGGATCTTCTACATGACGGTAAACGCCAGCGAACTCTTCTGTAAGAATTTTGATCCTTACTACGCAATAGCGACTGGATTCAAAGGAGAAATAACTCTATGGATGTCCATTACGAGCGTCGGACTTCTGGTTCTCGGAAGTTTTCTTATCGACATGTTCTGGTGCCGTTACCTTTGCCCGCTCGGAGCGATTTCGAATTCGCTTAAGTTCTGGGTCTGGATCGGTGTTCTCTTCGGAGTATATTTCATCGCTGACGTTGTGGGTGCAGACATTCCTTGGGCAGTCCTCCTGGGAGCATTCTGTATCATGGGGTATCTTCTTGAGGTCTTCCATGCAAAACCTAAGATGCAGATCCTGTATGTCATGAAAGACAATGCTGCATGCAACAACTGCGGTCTCTGCGTAAAGAAATGTCCATATCATATTGATGTCAAGTCCTGCCCTAACGGCAGACTCGAGTCTGTGGACTGTACTCTCTGTGGCGAATGTGTGACAGCATGTGCTTCCGAAGCGCTGAAGATCGGAGTTCTTCGCAGGAAGCAGTCAAAGCATTGGAAATATGTCCCTGCAGGCCTTACCGTTCTGCTGATTGCATTAGGAATGTGGGCAGGCGGAAAATTCGAGTTGCCGACAATAGACATGAAATGGGGTATAGAGACAGTGAACGAAGACGGTACCGTCACCCAATTGGTGGACCCGTCTACCCTGCAGACCATGTCCATCGAAGGTCTACGCTCGGTAAAATGCTACGGAAGTTCCATGACCTTCAAGGCACAGGTAGAAAAGGTCCCGGGAGTGCATGGCGTGAAGACATTTGTAAACAGACACTCCGTGGAAATCCTCTATGACCCGGCCAGAACATCTGCAGAAAAGATACAGGAGGCAATCTATACTCCTGTCAAATTCAGGGTCAACACCCCAGACCACAAGGTTGTGGATTCACTCAAAGTCGTCACTATCCGCACAGAGAAGATGTATGACAAGATGGACATCAACTACCTTGGAATGCAGATGAGGCTGACAGGCAGGAAGATCTATGGTCTTGAGTCAGAATTCTCTTGCCCGCTCATCGTCCGCGTCATAATGGATCCGTCAGAAGATCTTTCCGAAGACTGGTTCGAAGAGATAGTGGAAATGGATGTTCTTCAGATGCCTGTACATGGTGGCGGAGTGAACGAAATCGAAGTGGATTACGAGTTCATCGAGATGGAAGACGGATATGACATGATAAGCACAGCCGACCATATCAAGAACATGTTCTCTTCTTTCAACGTACAGTGGAAGAGCAGGATCGAGGCAGCCGGCAACAAGCAGCAGTATATCTATGAGATAGTCGACAAGAACTACGAGAAGCCTATCATCCTCCGAAACATGCCATATCTGAGCAATCACCTTTCGAAGCATGAGGGAGTCATAGGAGTATATCTTACTCTTAATGACGACCTTCAGCCATGTATCAGAATCAGGTTTGCGGATCCGATGACCCAGGAGAGACTTTGGGAACTTATGACCATGGATACATGGACCATCACCTATAAGGCTGATGATGTACGACAGGAGGCGGCCAAGTTTACATTCAAGACTCCGGGAAAAGTTATAAGATACAATTAAAGGCTGTTGACCGATATTCATAATTAAATATAACATGAGATTTAAGTTATTGCTGACTATTGGAATCCTTACTATATTTTCAGGCGGCGGGAAGGCGAAGGCTGATGAGGGCATGTGGATGATAAATGCCATTGATGCTGCGTTGGAAAAGAAGATGCAGGAAAGAGGACTTATGCTCTCCGCAGGAGAGATCTACAATGCTGATGCCCCAGGGGCTTCGGTCGCAGATGCTGTAGTCTCCATGGCTTTCGGATGTACAGGAAGCATAATCTCGGACCAGGGACTTCTGATAACCAACCACCACTGTGCCTATAGCGACGTCCATGCACTGAGCACCCCCGAACACAATTATCTGGAAGAAGGATTCTGGGCAATGAGGGCAGAGGAAGAAGTCAATATTACAGGAAAGAGCGTTTACTTCCTTAAGAGGGTTCTGGATGTGACTGAAGAAGTCAGAAAACTGCAGGAAGATCTCATTGCAGAAGGCAAGCCTTCCGGCAGCCGCAGGTTGAGCCATCTGATGGAACAGAAATACAGCAAGGAAACAGGACTGGAAGCATGGCTTTCTTCGATGTGGAGAGGGTCGAAATATTACATCGCACTGTATGAGGTCTATAATGATGTACGTCTGGTCGCCGCTCCACCGGTATCTTCCGCTGCATTCGGAGGAGATATAGACAACTGGGAATGGCCGCAGCACAAGTGCGACTTCGCCATGTACAGGGTATATACCGCACCTGATGGCTCACCGGCAGAATATTCAAAAGAGAATATCCCGATGAAACCGGTCCGCAAACTTTCGATTTCTCTTGAGGGATACCAGGAAGGTGATTATACCATGGTCATCGGTTATCCGGGAAGCACCAACCGCTACAGCAGTTCTTTCGAGACTGATTTTACAGAGACCTTGAAGCACCCTGTGAACAATGCGATCCGTGGAAGGCAGATGGATATCATCAAGGGATGGATGGACAAGGACCCGGAGATCCGTTTGAAATACTCGGATTACTTCTTCAGTCTCAGCAACATGCAGGAATGCTTCAGCGGAGAGCAGGAGTGCTTCGGGAGATTTGACGTAGTGGAGCAGAAGGCAGATATAGAAAAGGATCTGCAG
>JAZRGY010000119.1:0-6419 GCA_045644485.1 Candidatus Cryptobacteroides sp.
CCTAATGGTCATAAGGGATGCCCTTAGAGGCAATGTACTATGGCATAAATATGTCACTCATGAGACTATAGCACAGTACATGGAAGGTATAGAATGGCTAAGGAGAAATGGCTTTAGGATATACGGTGTCGTGATCGATGGCATGAAGGGTCTACCCCACGCACTGAGACCTATCAGAGTACAAATGTGTCAGTTCCACCAGATGCTGATTGTCCGTAGATATCTGACGCAAGATCCTGATTTAGAGGCATCTCAAGAACTACTCAACCTTGTGAATCTTATTACAAAGACGGATAAGGAAAGTTTTATCGGAGCCTTCAATGACTGGTATGAGAAGTATAAAGATGTAGTCAATGAACGTGTTCATGACAAGAGAATCAAGCGTATCACACCTCCATATATGCGTCCAAGGCTTCGCAGCGCATATCTAAGTATCAAGCGAAACATGCCATTACTTTGGACCTTCTATGACCATCCCGAAACAGGACTTCCAAACACGAATAATGGACTTGAAGGCTTGTTTTCAGATCTCAAAACGAAAGTACGGGTGCATAGTGGAATCAGTAAGGAACATCGAAAGAAACTACTGGATGAATACATCAAAAGACACTATTGAGGCGGTCACCGTCGCCGTATTATACGACCTCCGGCGACTACAGATCAAGCGCTCCGAGCGGCTCGGCCAAAGGGCCGTCCTCGCGCTTGACTGTTGCCCGAGTATCCTACTTTTTGTCCACCCTTGAAAAATCAAGGTAAAATCATCCTACTTTTTGTCCAGGTGACCTGTTTTTGTGTGTCGCAGAGCCAACAATTCCCCGTAGAGCGTTATAAGTAGAGAAGAGGCTAACCCCAAAGTCAAGGACTTTAAGGTTAGCCTCGGTGTTATAATCGTTCAGCGTATAGAATTATTTCACTGTTGCGTTATCAGTGTTTGATACCAAGTCTGCGAGGTTGAGATGTTCCCCTCTGAAAGTCACTGTTGAAGTCTCGTCTGAATTTTCAGACTCGAGGTTTTTCATACATGATGTCGCAAACAGCATCGCGAATGCAGACGTTACAAGGATTAATTTTTATGATAAAAAGTTAGTTATTAATCAATATTTATTGTTGGTTGAGCCTCACGGCACGGTCAGGTGTCGTGAGGCTGATAACCTCTTTAATAGGCTGTTACACCTTCGTAAGTACAGTCCTTTATAGTGATAGTATTAGTGTTGGTATGTCCGTGAGCGTATGCTGACAAGATTTCAGAGTTGAAGTTATCTACACCTGAATATGCGAATTCACAGTTGCTGATTGCAAGTGTATTATTCTCTGAGTTATTTGTACCATCTCCCTGGAGAGCAACGCAATATGATGTATACAATGCACTAGTAGTATAGTTGCAGATGAGTTCGCTATCAGTCACAGTAATTGTGTTGTTATCACCCCAGCACTGCAAAGCAATGGCTCCTTCGAGCACACACTTATCAATCACCAAGTTGAGATTCTTTACATTTGCTGGCATGTTGATAGCGTATGCCCAGTCGGTGTTAGCCATTCTGATTTCGCAGTTTTCCAATTTGATTGTCTGACCTGCATAGTCACCGTTGGCAATTTTGAAACCTGCTGCATAGTTAATGTAGTCGCCATTAACAGTAATCACAACCTCAGCATTCTTCAATGTAATATTCTTGCCAGCAGTTACCTCTATGCCATAATTGCTTGCTGTCGTGATAGTGTTGCCGTTTGCATCTATAACTATGTCATTTGAGACAGCAGTGAGGTCAATCTTGGTAATATTTACATCTGAATGAAGAAGGATATTCTTACCTTCGGCCAAAGCGTCGCTGAACTGAGCCGATGTGCTAACCAACTCAGTATCATTTGCTACAACATAGTAACGACCATTTTTCTCGACAGCCTTAAAGTCGGCTGCAATGAAATTATTATTTGGTTTTACTGAGAATGAACCGCCCTTCAGCACTGGAGTGCCATAGTAGTTCTGAATTGCTCCAGTAAAATCTCCAGAGTTAACTTCAACTGTACCATTGATTACTGATCCGCCGGTAGCGTTCTGATCTGTGGCCTTGTTTACGATGTTACCTCCGTTTACAACAACTTTACCATTGTTGTAGGTGTAGATTCCGTGGCTTGTGAAGCCTGGGATTCCGCTCATATCGATATTTGTATTGTTCAGATACACAATTGCGCCATTGCCATATGAAGCCACTGCACCGTGATATGAAGTGATCTCTGAGTCAGTGATAGTCAACTCTCCGATGTTATTCACAGTATATGAAGGCCAACTGCCATCTGCATTTGGAGCACCGTTCAAGGTAACGTCATTGATAGTCATTTTGCCATTATTCTGTACAGCAGAG
The DNA here is from genome assembly GCA_045644485.1 of Candidatus Cryptobacteroides sp. GTDB lineage: Bacteria > Bacteroidota > Bacteroidia > Bacteroidales > UBA932 > Cryptobacteroides. Next base: position 2,361 of record JAZRGY010000119.1, read on the forward strand.
CCACCATTATTACCTGTTGAGGCAATTGTACCACCTGTAATTGTCATTGTGCCGTAGTTCTTGATGATGGCACCATCGTTTTTGTGGTAGTTTCCGCTGATAGTCTTGCCGTTAAGGTTAAGAGTGAGGTTTGATCTTACTTCAAGAGTAGATGTCAATACAACATTCTCTGTCAATGTATACTCACCACCATTCAATGCCGCCTTCTGAAGGGCATCAAGTTCATGTGCAGGCTCGTTGTAATCTGGCTTGATCTCAACATTGATGTCAACATCGCTTGTGAGGAGGTTACCGTAGATGTTGGTTCTGTAGTTGCGCTGAACTGGAACTGAACCTACTGTGCGTGTCTTTGCGTTTGAACCGTCTGTGTATGTGAACTCAACCTCTACGAGAGCCTTGTCAGCAGCAACGAGAAGGTAGTTCATTGCGAGGTAGTCATAACCTGTTACAGGGAATGTCTCTGCTTTAGAGATTGCATTCTCTTCGAAAGTAACAGCAGTCTCGTCAGTAACAGTTCCTGTTGCAAAGTTAAGAGTAGAATATACGTTCTTAACAGTTACAGTTGATGCAGTAGGGGTGTAGCCTGCGCTTGTAGAAGCGGCATAGTCAGCAGTACCGATATTGAGTTGAGCGAAAGGACGCTTGAGTTCTACAGTCTCAGTCTGAGCACCTGTTACTGTGAATGTGTACCATGCATAGAATGCATCGAGGTTCTCGTTATTTGACTTAACGTCAGTGTAGTCTACTGATACGCTCTTGTTAGCGAAATCAACAGTATAAGGTGCTGCCTGGCTGTCTGCCCAGAATGCTACTGTATATGTGTTACCTGTAGTCAACTTAAGTTCTACAGTAGTGCTGATGTTGATGCCCTGAGTACCAGTAAGGTCATCAAGAAGATCACCATTAGCGTTATATACAGCATACTGAAGTTCAGTTGCAGTAGTACCGTCGCTGTAGGCACGGGTTGCGATCTCAGGTGTGCCTACGGCGAATGTTACATTCACATCGCCAGTAGTGACATCCTGAAGTTCCTTTGCGCATGATGTAGCGATCACTGCCACTGCCATCATTACAAATAAAATTTTCTTCATGATTAATTGTGTTTTAAATGCTTAATAGGATATTGGCACCCCACGGCACGGCAGGTGCCGTGAGGTTATAGTCAGAATAATTCAGATAGTACTTTCTTATTTCTCGTAATACAAACCATACGTTGCTGCGCTACTATACTTCAGGTATGTGCTCCAAGAACTATATGATTTCTTCTCGTAATTGCTACCTGGTGCTTCAGTAATTACCGGACCTCCGACAACGAGGTAGCCTTCTTTGTCAACATAGCAACCAACATCGTATGTTCCAATCCAATTTCCGCTTCCGTCTTTAGACATCGTTGAAGAAACAGCGAACTTATTTGGTGCATCAGCTGTCATAAACTGCCACTTCTTAAAACGACCTCCCGAAATCAGACGATAGGCATTTTGGTCGCCTGTGCAATTAATCGCAGCATGGAATATTCCACCAGATATCTTGAGCATGTTCTTTGTCAGATTCATATATGAATTAAATACACCATCGTTGATCCAGACCTGAGGACAGTTGGTATTTCCGTTTGATGTAGAATTTATAGAATATGAACCGGTGAACACACCATTGTTGATAATAATAATAGGGCGATCTTTTGTTGAACCACTCTTCTTGTAATAAATACATGATTTACCAGGAGCATTAATACCACCTGGGGTTGTCGCGTCAGCATTTACTGTCAATGCATAACTTGCACTACTACGTCCTTCACATGTAATTTCAATAGCATCCTTACCACTTGCAGCGGTCATTGTATAAGTGCTGAGGTTAAGGATGTGATGCTCAGTAGATTTGAGTGTGACAACATCGCTAAGTGTTACATTAGCAAGGAGAGTCAGCGTAGCGTTGTTTGTCCACGCTGCGATAGCCTCGTCGATGCTACCATACTCAGTGTTACCTACTTTTGCAACTGGCTTTGGTTTCTCACTGACTTTATATTCTCCATTCTCTTCTTTCACGACATATCCCTCTGCAACAGAGATAAGACCATCCCATGTAAGAGGATCTGAAGAGTATATACCACCCTTCAAGATTGCTGTAGGATTCTTAGAAGCATCTCCAAGATTATTCTGAATGTCTATGATGTTCTTTACTGCATTGAAAGTACCACCATTAATCTGGATGTTTGCACCTGTATCAGCGAGAAGGAGACCACGAGCATAAATAGCAAGAGTGTTCTCACCAAAGTTGTCATTTGAGAATGTACCACCTTTGATGATAAGAGTGCCACCTGAATTAAGTACACCAGCACACCAAGGACCGTGAGATGTTCCCTGATTATTGGCCTCTTCAGCTGTAATACATTCTGTTGAGTATGTACCACTATTAACAGTCACTTTACCACCGCCATTAACAGATATTGCCATCGAATTGTAAGGGGCTGTGTACATGCCTTTCTGCTCAACACTAACGCCATTCAACTCTATAGTTCCACCAGCAGCCTCGATACCGCCACCATACTCTGAGTAAACTTTTGAATCAGTTATTGTCACTGTAGTACCAGAACAAGCCTTGATGTTCAATCCATTACCACGATAGTTATACAGTGTAACATTGCTCAAGGTAACATTTGCTGTACCTTCGGTACGAATAGTACCATATGCACCTGATGAATAATCACCATCGGCGACCATTGTACCATTCTTGATAGTTACAACAGACGAACCGTTGATCTTGAAATTACGATTGTTGGTGTTGGCACCTTCAGAGACTGTGAATGTCTTATCATTGAGATCAATAGTGATTTTTTTGTCAGTAATGACAACTCCATCTGTCGACTTGACATCAGCAACGAAAGTAATAGTCTCACCCTCAACTGCTTTGTCGATAGCCGCCTGAAGAGTATTTGCAGAAGCAACTACTACAACATTGTCGATGATAAGTCTTCCAGAACCATCCACTGAATATGGTTTACCTACAAGATTGTTATACCATACAGTTGTGCGCTCAATGTTGGTTTTGATATTTCCATCAAATGCGCACTTAGTCATAACTACATCAGCACCACCATTGTTCCATACACCTGCGATACCTCCAATCTCTTCTGCTTCTGTTGACTCTTCAGCATCATAGATTTCTACATCTCCTGTGCATTTGCAGTTTTCGAACTTGTTGCCATAGTGGGCAATACCGAAAAGACCACCGACATCAATGGTAGATCCTTTTACATCGATATTAGATGTAATGTTCTTGAAAGCGTGTCCACCCTCACCATTGAAACCAACAACACCACCAACATATGTGCGGTATGCGTTACCGTTTTCAACTGAATTTGCATTTACATATGAAGTTTCGTCTACATCTACAGTAATATCAGTCCAGTCAGCATAAGCATTCTTACCGCCGACGCCACCAACATATGCCATACCATTAACCTCAACATGGCCCTTTACGGTAATGTCAGTATACTTCGAAGTGTAAGGAGTACCGGCCACAACACCTACATTCAAGCGACCAGACACCTTTGCGTTCTCAATTGTTACGTTCTTGATTTCGCCGTCAGTTGTCATACCAAAGAGGCCAACATTGCTATTGTTTCCAGTAATAAGGAGATTCTTTACGGTCTTGTCATTACCGTCAAAAGTACCCTTGAACGGATATGTGCTATTTCCAATCGGAGTCCATTCTTTACCACCAAGATCGACATTCTGAGTGAGTCTGAATGTTTTTCCAGCGAATGAATCTGCGGAAAGAGTTGATTTTGTGTCAGTAGGAAGAGTTCCATTTACGGCTGCTGCAAGCCATGCGAGTTCTGAAGCATAATTGATTTCATAGATATTGCTATCATCTTTGCTTACGTTTGGCTTAGAAATCTCGCTGCCATCCCACACATAAACAAGGTTATCTGACTCCTCATACTCCGGCACAATCTCAACCTTGATGTCAACCTCGCTTGTGAGGAGGTTACCGTAGATGTTTGTTCTGTAGTTGCGCTGAACTGGAACTGAACCAACTGTGCGGGTCTTTGCGTCAGCA
>JAZRGY010000120.1:0-7525 GCA_045644485.1 Candidatus Cryptobacteroides sp.
CCACCCATATAATTATATGTCATGATATCTGACTGTACATAACGGATGGCGTTACCTCTCTTCTTTGTATCTTCAGGCACAGTAAGTCTCACCTTGAAACCATCATAGGCTCTGTCGACAACAGTGATGAGTTCTTCAAGATCATAGACAGTGGTCTTGAAAGGAAGAGTGAAGATTTCCGAATAGTTCTTCTCGTCAAGTTTCGCAACGACATAGAGATAATACTGAGTCTTCTCCTTGAGTCCGTCACTTACCCTCACTACATCATCAGGCTTCACAGTAAGCGATACACCCTCCTTAAAAATCATCACAGGATTTTCTACCCTCTTTTCCTTTGTGTCAACAATATAGGCCAGTTCTACAGAAGCAGGGGCAGTTACCTGAAAATGTACATACTCAGGTCCTTCTTCCTTGATCGAAACTGAGAAGTCAGACTGATTCTTGTTAGGGTCACAGCCTGCAAAAATGCCGCAGACCATAGCGAGAAGGCAGATCAACGGCAGTTGGGAAAGAAATTTCTTCATTGATTATTATTGTTTAAACTTTGGTTATTTACAGTAAATCGCGCAAAGATAATTAATTATCAATAAAAACAAACCTAGTTATTCCGGAAATTTCCTTTTTTTGTATCTTTGCGCAAGAATTAATCAAAAGAACGAAATGGATAATCATGCACTTCTGGCGGTCTCGCCTATAGACGGACGCTATTCGCGTCAGACAGAACCACTTAGAGAATATTTCAGCGAATACGCACTGATCAAGTACCGCGTCCGCGTGGAAATCGAATATTTCATCGCACTTTGTCAGATCCCTCTGCCTCAACTCGCAGATTTCGACTCATCGAAATTCGAAGCATTGAGAGACATCTACCGAAACATGACGCCTGAAGATGCTGCGAAGGTAAAGGACATCGAGAAGGTGACCAATCACGACGTAAAGGCTGTCGAGTATTTCATCAAGGACCGCTTCAAGGAAATGGACATCCTCAAGTGGGGTGAGTTCGTACATTTCGGACTGACATCTCAGGACATCAACAACACATCAGTTCCTCTTTCGTTCAAGGAGGCTATCGACGAGAGTTTCATGCCACTTCTCAAGGAGGTCCTCGGTCTGATCAAGGGAATGGCATCCGACTGGGCTGAAATCCCGATGCTTGCAAAGACTCATGGACAGCCGGCATCTCCAACCAGAGTAGGAAAGGAGTTCAATGTGTTTGCAGTACGTCTTGAGGAGCAGATCAGACAGTTCGAAACTTTGACATATCCTGCAAAATTCGGAGGTGCAACCGGAAACATGAACGCTCACAAGGTAGCATATCCGGGAATCGACTGGATCGGATTCGGCAATGACTTCGTCGCATCACTCGGTCTCAAGAGATCCTTCCCTACCACACAGATCGAGCACTATGACAATCTTGCATCACTTTTCGACTGTCTGCGCCGCATCAACACCATCCTCATCGATTTTGCCCGTGACATATGGACATATATCTCTATGGAGTATTTCCGTCAGAAGGTAAAGGCTGGAGAGGTCGGTTCATCAGCGATGCCTCACAAGGTAAACCCTATCGATTTCGAAAATGCAGAGGGTAACTTCGGTGTAGCAAACGCACTTTACACCCATCTTTCGATGAAACTCCCTATCTCAAGACTCCAGAGAGACCTTACAGACTCCACCGTCCTGAGAAACATAGGAATGCCTCTTGCTCACTCTATGATTTCGCTCAACTCGCTGAAGAAAGGTCTTGGAAAACTCATTCTCAACGAAGACGCCCTCCGTGCAGACCTTGAAAAGAACTGGGCAGTGGTTGCAGAGGCTATCCAGACCATCCTCCGCAGAGAAAACTACCCGAACCCTTACGAGACGCTCAAGGCGCTCACTCGTACAGGTGCGGGTATCAACCACGAAGTCATAGCAGACTTCATCGAAACTCTTGATGTCAGCGAATCTGTCAAGGAGGAACTCAGGGTCATTACCCCTTGGACTTATACAGGATTCTAGTCCGTCATCCCCGACCTGATCGGGGATTCTTACTCAACGATATACACATCTTCGCCAGGGACAGCAAAATTGAACTGCTCTCTGGCGAATTTTTCTAATGTATCCCTATCGGTCTTTATCATGTTGATACGACGGTCCATCTCGGCATTCTGCTCCTCATAATCACGTATGACTTTTTCCTGGCGGCGGATCTCCATTCCAGCCTTAGCCCAATGTATGAACGTATTGCCTGAACCCACCAGCCAAAGCACAAGAAAAAGGCCTGTAACAACCACTACAAACCACGCGAAATTACGATGAGGTCCTCTGAATATGTCTTTGATTTTTCCCATAACCTTTAGCATAATACGACAAAATTAACTATTTTTGACGGGATTTTGCAATAAATAAACAACACAAATATGAAACCTACATTATTAGTATTGGCAGCAGGCATGGGAAGCCGTTACGGAGGCCTCAAGCAGATGGACGGCCTCGGCCCCAATGGAGAGACTATCATAGACTATTCGATTTACGACGCAGTGGAGGCCGGATTCGGCAAAGTTGTATATATCGTACGTGAATATTTCAAGGAGCAGATGGAGCAGGTGGTGAAAGAGAAGTACAGCAACGTAAAATGTATTGACGGAGAGCCTCTTGAGTTCCAGTTCGTAACCCAGGAACTCAACAAGATACCTGCAGGATTCACCCTCAATCCTGAGCGTGAGAAGCCTTGGGGTACAGCCCATGCAGTACTGATGGGTGCAGACGTGATCAACGAGCCTTTCGCTGTGATCAATGGAGACGACTACTATGGCAAGGAGTCATTCAAGGTCCTCGGAGACTGGCTCAGAGAGCACGAAGGCAAGAGCGGAGAGTTCTGTCTTGTAGGATTTGAACTGGACAACACCCTCTCAGAATCAGGTGCAGTATCCCGCGGTATCGGAAAGGCAGACGAGAACGGATACCTCACAGATGTGACCGAGCATCATAAGATTGCAATGGCAGAAGACGGCAAGATCTACGGAGAGAACAGTTCGACCGGAGAGACTGTCGAACTCGAAGCAAAGTCGCTCTGCTCGATGAACATGTGGGGTTTCACACCTGACTATTTCGAGAAGAGTGCTGCTATTTTCGAGAAGTTCCTCACAAAGAACATCAATGAACTAAAGGCTGAATTCTATATTCCTTATGCAATCGACAGCATGATCAAGGACGGAAGTGGCAAGACCATGCTTCTTTCCACCCCGTCAAGATGGTTCGGAGTCACATTCAAGGAAGACAGACCGGGTGTAGTGGCGAAGTTTCAGGAACTCGCAGACAAAGGCATTTATCCAACACCTTTATACAGATAAGACATGGCATTCTTCAAGAGACATACAAGGCGAGGATCATACGACCTCTTCGCAAACCACGCCCATTTCGTTCCCGGATACAGCGGCATGTTCATACTTTTTGCCATGTTCCTGCTTGGAGCGCTTCTGGGGAATATAGTAGTCGCTGCCTTGACTCTGTTTTCTGCAGAATTCGCAGCCATATATGGAACAGTGATTTCTTACCCGGTAATGTTCATACCTGCATGGCTCTATGCATCTGCGAAAAGCCGCAGAGAAGAATTCTTCGAGACAGGTTATTCCATCGACAGCAGTAACTTCGGTACCCTCGGAGGTTTAAAGATGGCCATCATCGTTTCCGTCGCCACCATCGCTACAGCATTCATCGGCGACAGTCTCAACGGCCTCATGCCGGAAACACCGGAATGGTTTGAAAATGCAATGGAGCAGATCATGGATGCTCCTGTCTTGATCACACTCATATCAGTGTCCATTTTCGCTCCGCTTTTTGAAGAGTGGCTCTGCAGAGGCATCGTATTGAGAGGCCTTCTCCAGAAAACCCATCCGGTTTCTGCAATCCTTGTATCAGCAGTCTTCTTTGCCGTACTCCACATGAATCCATGGCAGGCCCTCCCGGCATTCATCCTTGGAACACTCTTCGGTTATGTATACTATAAGACAGGTTCGCTTAAACTCACAATGCTCATGCACTGCGTAAACAACACCTTGGCAGTGGTATTCAGCAAGATACCTTCTCTGGAAGAGGCAGAGAATTTCGCTGACATTCTGAGCCCTTGGGCATATGCAGGAATCCTTATTGCATGCGTGGCATTTCTCGGGGCCACCTGTGTGGTGCTCCGCAACATTCCATTCTCAAAGGAAGGTGCACGTAGCAACTGTGACGAAATTCCTCCTATGACTATTTAAGAAAGTGCCCAACCTGACATCGCCAAGTCACCTTAGGCACAACTCTTTACAATAATATATTGTAAATCAAACAATTATACAAAATGACAGTGCCCAACCTGACCTTCTATCGTCAGGTTGGGCACTGTCATTAAAGTCAAGGGCTATCTGATCTGCTTTCCGAAAGGCACCAGAGCAAGGAAAGCCATCTTGAAATGCTGAAGACCGAAAGGAATGCCAATTATGGTCAGACAGCATAACAGACCGAATGAAAGATGAAGCAAAGCGATTTCCACTCCTCCGACCAGTATCCATACGACATTCATGACAATGGCAAGACATCCGCTATCGTTAGGACCGGGAACAACTTCATGTCCAAAGGGCCAGAGAGCAAAGGTTCCCATCTTTATGAGTTGGACACCGAACGGAATGCCGATAACTGTAAGGCAAGTAAGGATACCTACGATCCAATAGTACAAGGCCACCAGGAACCCTCCCAGTACAAACCACATGATGTTTCCTAAAATCTTCATTTCTATATTCGTTTTATAATATCTTCTGCCTGCGCCAATGTGTCAAGTTTACCCACATCTATAATATTCAGACTCTCGGCACATACTCCATATATATCATATAAATGACAGGTATCCAGATAGAAATCTATCACAGAAAACCTAGGAGTATCCGATATTTCATACATACCACGTGCCCTGGCATAATCTTCCATAGCCTCAAGTATCTTGTCCGACATTACATGTATACCGGAAAACGCAAGTTTCAGACACTTGCCTTCGTCCACCTCCAACGCATTTGGGCGAATTTCTCCAGTAGTCTCGTTTTTCCATCCTAGAAGACGCATTGTAAAGGGGTCAAAAAGAAGGTATCTTGTGGATTTGCGCTTGCTCACAAGAAGTGTTGCCAATGCTTCTGGGCGGACCTGGGAAGCGAACCATTCAAGATCAACATCTGAAAGGATATCCACATTATGTATCAGAAAGCGTCCGCAACCTTCCAGATAAGGACGGGCATGAAGAACGGCTCCTCCTGTCTCCAGAAGCATCTGCCGCTCGTCACTGACATCTACCTTGACCTTTCCGCAATCAGCAGGGCCGGCATCTCCGCTTATCCAGTCCTGAGAAGATATCCAGTCCTCTATCTTATCGGCAAAATGATGGACATTCACGACATATTCAGATATTCCCGAAGCATGGAGTCTTCTGAGTACATGTTCGAGCAAAGGTTTGCCTCCTACAGGCACAAGAGCCTTGGGAAGAGTATCTGTAAGGGGTTTCAGACGGGTACCTAAACCGGCTGCGAATATCATTGCCTTCATATTTTCAACACCATAACTGTATCAACAACTGAGGATTCTATCTATGCCTTGTTCGCGGTGGACCAGACGGACAGCGATTTCAGGGTATCTGGAAACAAGGTGACGTGCAAGGGACTCGGCACAATAGACAGAGCGATGTTGTCCTCCGGTACACCCGAAACTTACTCTCAGACTGGTGAAGCCACGGCTGGAATAAGTCTCGACATGAGGATCGACCACCCCATATACATGTTCCAGAAAACCTGTTATCTCACCATCATCCTCAAGAAACCTTATCACCGGTTCATCCATTCCTGTAAGATTCCTGTACTGAGCATATCTTCCCGGATTATGTATCGACCTGCAGTCGAACACATATCCGCCTCCATTTCCGGAAGGATCTTCAGGGACCCCTTTCTTGAACGAAAAACTTGTAACCGTCACATTAAGACAACCTTCCACAACACCTGCATCTTCAAATCGAGGGAGTGCCACCAAACCTGTAAGAACCTCAAACATATAAGGATATCTTCCACATATCAAATCGGCATCTTCCTCAAGAAGACATGCCAGAGACTTCACAGCCTTAGGAATAGAGACCACAAAATTAGCCTTATGTTCCGCCCAGCCTCTGAATCCGTATGCGCCAAGCACTTGAAGCGTACGGAACAGCACGAAAATCTTCAATCTCTCAATGAATTCAGAACGGTCCACCGACATATACAATGACAACGAGTCCAGATATGCATCCAGCATCTTACCTTTCAACTCTGCCGTGAAGCAGGAACGGGCATGCCAGACGAAGGAAGCCACATCATAATGGACAGGTCCTTTGCGTCCGCCTTGAAAATCTATGAAATACGGCTGTCCGTCACGAATCATGACATTCCTCGGCTGAAAATCCCTGTACATGAATGTAGGAGTATCGCATGAACATGCCAGAAGGTCTTCTGCAAAACGTTCGAAATCGTCCTGAAGAAGGACTTCATTGAATTCCAGACCGGAAGGTTTCAGAAAGCAGTATTTGAAATAGTTCAGGTCGAACATGACCATCCTCGCGTCAAACTCAGGCTGAGGATAGCACAAAGAAAAGTCCAAGCCGTCACCACCCTCAAACTGAATCTTAGGAAGAAGGGACATCGTCCTGCACAGAAGTTCCTCATCACGTATATCAAAGAGAACATCATCACCAAGATCTTCCTGAAGATAGCGCATCCCGTCATCACTGACAGCAAATACCTCAGGCACAGGAATACCTTTTGTCCGGAAATGACAGGCGATGGTAAGGAAGGCTTTGTTCTCGGCACCGTCAAGACCGACTACTCCTATGCACTTACCGGCAGCAGAGGACAGACGGAAGTAACTGCGGTTGCTCGCCGAACCTGTAATGCGAACAGCATCTTCAGGAGAAACGCCATAATATTCGGTATATAATCTTTTCAATTCCTGCATATCGATACTTTTATAAGGATTGCCACTCCCGGATACAATTCTTTTTTTTGCGAATTTAATAAATAGTTCAGACAAAAAGGTTACATTTGTATGATTTCTAAACCACAACAGAGATGCTTAACAATGCATATTGTTCGGACAAGTACCAGTATACAATGGGAAAATCCTTCTATGACAGCGGAATGAAAGACCAGAAGGCGGTCTTCAACCTTTTCTACCGCAAGGCTCCGGAAAACAACAACTGGGCTGTGGTAAGCGGCACGGACGAAGTCATCGAAATGGTGGAGAACCTCGGCAACATGGATCCGGAATTCTTCGAGAAATTCCTCCCTGGCGAAGACTACAAGGAATTCAGAGGATATCTGTCCGCAATGAAGTTCACTGGAACAATCTATGCGATGCGCGAAGGAGAGATCGTATTTCCTAACCAGCCGATAATCATAATTGAAGGACCGCTGATCGAAGCGCAGGTACTCGAAACCCCTATGCTCTGCATAATGAACCATCAGATGGCAGTCGCCACCAAGGCGTCAAGGGTATG
>JAZRGY010000121.1:0-14252 GCA_045644485.1 Candidatus Cryptobacteroides sp.
GAGTTTTCTTTTGTTGCCTGGGCTGACAACACGGATCTGAGATTTGTGCTTTGTCCATTTCTCTGACAAAGGTCCCTCAGGAATCTTAGAAATAAGTTTTTCGGCCATTTTATAGAGTGTTAAATGAAATTTCGGGCACAAGTTTAGTGAAAATCGGCCGATTTACCAATTAAATCGACCGATTACCTATCATTTATAATAGGTACACCCTATAAATTTGATATTTCTTTAAAACAAGGTAGGATCATCAAGATTGATATTGCCTTTTTCCAGACCAAGATGACGGTAGGCAAGTTCCGTAGCCTCTCTACCTCTAGGGGTACGCATTATAAATCCTTCCTTTATAAGGAAAGGCTCGTAAACCTCTTCAAGAGTACCTTGATCCTCACCTACAGCAGTGGCTATGGTATTTGCACCTACAGGTCCTCCCTTGAATTTTGTTATTATAGTCTTAAGTATTTTATTATCAATAGCATCCAATCCTCTCTTATCTATATTGAGAGCATCAAGAGCATAACGTGCTATCTGCAGGTCCACCCTGCCGTTTCCCATGACCTGCGCAAAGTCACGCACTCTTCGAAGAAGAGAGTTGGCAATACGAGGAGTACCTCTGCTTCGCAGCGCAATTTCATATGCTGCATCCTGTTCTATCTCTACCTTTAATATTGAAGCGCTTCTCTTGACAATCTTCACCAAAGTGAGAGTGTCATAATACTCCATAGCACATGTGATTCCGAAACGTGCTCTCAAAGGAGAGGTAAGAAGACCGCTGCGAGTGGTTGCTCCAACCAAAGTGAAAGGATTAAGTGAAATACGTACAGAACGTGCTCCAGGACCTTTATCTATCATTATATCTATGACGAAATCTTCCATAGCGGAATAAAGATATTCCTCTACGACAGGAGATAGTCTGTGAATTTCATCTATGAAGAGTACGTCTCCTTCTTCAAGTGAGGTAAGAAGTCCTGCAAGATCACCAGGCTTATCAAGGATAGGACCGGAAGTCACCTTCATGTTGACTCCCAGTTCATTTGCTATGATGTGGGCAAGCGTGGTCTTTCCAAGACCCGGAGGCCCATGGAATAAGACATGGTCCAGAGACTCCCCTCTCATCTTTGCCGCTGCAACAAATATTTTCAGATTCGCTACAATCTTGTCCTGTCCTGTAAAGTCGTGCAGGTCCTGGGGACGGATTATTCCGTCCAATTCCTTATCTTTGCCCTCATTGATATTGTGTGGATCGAAATCAGTAGCCATGTCATCAACAAAATAATTATATACAAATATATATCTTTATTTTTAAAATATGATGATGATAATAATGCTGTTGATATGTTGATAACTGATTTTTTGTTCTGACCATCAGTAATTTATATATTCTTAATGATGTTGAAAACCTTGAAGTGAAGTCATTGATAAAAAAAATGAGAAAAACTTTGAAATAAATCTTGATTGCCGGAATATACCGATTTTTCTATTTTTATAATTTAGTTTTTATATGTTTTTAACAGGGTTTTAAACAGGTTTTCAACGGAAATAAAGGTAAAATGTTAATAAGTACAGAATCAATAAAGGCTTTATCAGAAAAAATAAATGTTTCTGAGGAAATATTCTGCAGCGGACTTTTTCTCTCTGCTAGATGGTTTGCGGTATCACAACTTGATCATGAAGGATTTCAGATGATAGTACTGCCGGATAAGGATTCTGCAGAATATTGTGCTGCTGATCTTTATAATCTGATAGAAGGAGACAGGATATTTTTTCTTCCAGATTCTGGAAAGACGTTGGAAAGAAGTAATTACAAATCTACGCTAGGAGTACAAAGGACTTCAGCGGTAGGAAAGATCCTTGAATATAATGAGGGGCAACTTATAGTTGTTACTTATCCTTCTGCATTGGAAGAGGCTATTCCCGAAAGCGGAAGAATAAAGGAATCCGTACTGCATCTTACAGTAGGAGATGAAATCAGTCATGAGAATATAGTGGAGTCTTTATTCGCAAACGGATTCGAAAAAGTTGACTTTGTTGCAGAACCTGGACAGTTTGCCATAAGGGGGGCTATAGTGGATATATTTTCATATTCATATAATGATCCTTTCAGAATATCATTTTTCGGTGATGAAATAGATTCCATAAGTATATTTGATTGTAATAATCAGTTATCGAAAGAAAAGATAAATAGTGCTGATATATATCCTGACATAACATATTCTGACGAAAATGATCTTATAAGCATATCTGAGATACTTCCAGAAGATACACTTGTATGGCTGGATTCTTCCGATATGTATAGAAATAAAGACTTCTTTTCAGAATTAGGAAGATTCAGAAGGATATATATGGAACTTCCTCTCTCCAGACAGGATGAAGAGACAGTAAGATTCAATATTTCTCCCCAGCCTGTATTCAACAAGAACTTTGAACTTCTTACAGAAGACATAAGGAAACGTCTTGAAGAAGGTTACAGAGTCAGGATATATGGAGAAAAGAAATCTCAATTGGAAAGACTGAAGTCCATTCTTTCTCAAAATGGAAATATTCTCCCTGAATTCATATCCGGATTCAATATACATAACGGATTCATTGATCATGATGACAAAGTATGCTGCTATAGCGATCATGAGATATTCGACCGTTTTCATAGAGTAAACATAAGAAGAACGGTAGAAAAGAGTGAGCAACTCACATTAAACGACCTTACATCTTTTTCGATAGGGGATTATATAGTCCATATAGATTATGGTGTGGGTATTTTCGGTGGACTTGTAAGAATGAAGGATGATAAGGGAAGGATGCATGAGGTTGTGAAACTTATGTATAAGGATAATGATGTGGTGTTCGTATCAGTGCATGCACTTCATAAGATATCCAGATACAAGTCGAAGGATTCAGAACCTCCTAAGATACATAAGTTGGGATCAAAGGCATGGCAGAACCTCAAGGCCAGTACAAAGTCGAAGGTAAAGGATATAGCAAAGGATCTTATCCAACTTTATGCAAAGAGAAAGAGTGTCAAGGGATTTGCTTTTTCTGCAGATACATACATGCAGCAGGAACTTGAATCTTCATTCATGTATGAAGATACTCCGGATCAGGAGAAGGCTGTATATGCTGTAAAGCGCGATATGGAAGATGATTGTCCTATGGACAGACTTGTGTGCGGTGATGTAGGATTCGGAAAGACAGAAGTTGCTGTACGTGCTGCATTCAAGGCTGTTGCAGACAGTAAGCAGGTTGCAGTGCTTGTTCCTACGACAATTCTTGCACTTCAGCATTTCAATACATTCAAGAACAGACTTAAGGATCTTCCTTGCAATATTGACTATGTCAGCAGACTCAGGACTGCAAAGGAGATTTCAGATATTCAGAAAAGACTCAAGGCAGGTACTCTTGATATTGTGATAGGTACACATAAACTTATAGGAAAAGGGTTTGAATTCAAGGATCTAGGTCTTCTTATAATAGATGAGGAACAGAAATTCGGAGTTGGTGCAAAAGAAAAACTTCGTCAACTCAAGGCATCGGTAGATACTCTTACCCTTACTGCCACCCCTATTCCTAGAACCCTTCAGTTTTCTCTTCTTGGAGCAAGAGATCTTTCCATCATCAGTACCCCTCCGCCGAACAGGATACCTGTACAGACAGAGATAATGTTGTTTGATCATGATGAGATAAGAAAGATCATAGATTATGAACTTAACAGGGGAGGGCAGTTGTTCTTTGTACATAACAGGGTAGAGGAACTTCAGGCCATACATGATATTCTTCATAGACTTGTTCCTGATATGAAGATATGTGTCGCACATGGTCAGATGGAGCCTAAGGTTCTTGAAAACAAGATTCTTGATTTTATGGCAGGGGATTATGACATGCTTCTCTGTACCACAATCATTGAGAACGGACTAGATATTCCTAATGCCAATACAATAATCATAAATCAGGCTCAGAATATAGGTTTGAGCGATCTGCACCAACTTCGAGGCAGGGTAGGACGTTCAAACAGAAGATCTTTCTGTTATCTGATAGTACCTCCTCTTGTTTCTATTACAGAGGATGCACGTCGCAGACTTAAGGCCATAGAATCATTTTCTGATCTTGGAAGCGGATTCAATATAGCCATGCAGGACCTTGATATCCGTGGTGCAGGAAATCTTCTTGGTGCAGAACAGAGCGGATTCATTACAGATATGGGATTCGAAACTTATCAGAAGATACTGGCGGAGGCAATGGAGGAACTTGGAGTGGAAACCGGATTGTCTTCAAAGAATTCTTCGGACAATTATATATCTGACTGTACAATAGAGACAGATCAGTTGGCTCTCATACCTGATTCTTATATAGATATGACTGCTGAAAAGATAAGAATATATAAAGAACTGGATTCTTTATCTTCAGAGAAAGAGATGGAACAGATGAAGAAGAAACTTTCTGACCGTTTCGGAACCATTCCTGAGGAACTTTCAAGACTCTTTGATATAGTACGTATCAGACAGTTGGGACAAAAACTCGGATTTGAAAAGATAATAATAAAGAATGGTGTGATGATAGCATTCTTTATATCGAATCCACTTTCCCAATATTACAGAAGCAACCGTATTTCAAAGATACTGGAAGGAATAAGTCTGAATCCTAATATTTTCGAGTTGAAGCAGAATGATAACAAACTTAGAATTTTCGTGCGTAATGTGGATACATTGTCAAAAGCGTATGAAATTTTGAAGAAATTATGATATTTATCTTTGATATAATTTTCTATTTTTGCATTCGATAAAAAATTTATAGGTGGCAGATCTTGTAATAGATATAGGAAACACTGCATTGAAGGCCTCATGGTGTGACGGAATGACTTTAGGTAAGACATTCAGATACCAAGGGGAGAGAATGTTTGATTTTATATTGTCCCTTACTTCTAAATCAAGACCGGAAAAGATAGTTATAAGCAGTGTAAGGCATTTTACAGAAAGTAATGTAAATACACTTGAAAGAGAATGTGATACACTTATAATATTGGATAAAGGTATTTTATCTGAATATGGAATACCTGAATATCTTACTCCAGACAGAGCCGCTTCACTTATTGCATCAAGATATCTGTTTCGAGGTAAGGGATGTATGATTTTTGATTTCGGAACTACATTAAGCGTAGATTTTCTTGATTCTGAAGGAAGATATGAGGGTGGTAACATATCTCCTGGTTGCAGAACAAGGTTCAGATCTTTGAACAGGTATGCAAAGTCTCTGCCTTTGATTGATGCTCCTGAATATGTTTCAGACCGTGGAAGTGATATAAGGACTTCAATGGAATCAGGTGTCATATCAGGCATAATATTTGAATTGGAAGGATATATTTTACGTCACCCTGAAAAAATATCTGTTTTTACGGGAGGTGATGCAATTTATTTTGCAAAACGGATGAAAAACTCCATCTTTGCAGTTTCTAACCTAGTTTTGATGGGTTTAGCATTAATTGCGGTTGAATATGATAAGAAAGATTGAAAAGATACTTCTGTTGTCAGTATTTCTCATCATAGGCGTTTCTGTGTCGGCACAGGAAGGCGCTTATGGTGCTTACTCTCCATATTCCATCTTCGGAATAGGAGATATTTCCAAGGAGGGTACTGCATTCAATAAGAGTATGGGAGGAACCGGTATAGCAACAAGAAACAGAAGATATATAAATTATCTCAATCCTGCCGCTATAACAGCAAGGGATTCTCTTTCGTTTATGGCTGATTTCGGTATGGTCCAGAACAATAAGATGTTTACACAGGGCGATGTGAAATCAGGAAACAACACATTTAACATATACGATCTTGTAATGACTTTTCCTATATGGAGATCTTCTGCTTTCATGGTAGGAATAACTCCATACAGTGATGTCGGATATGATTTTTCATCAATAGAAACAAATCCTGGCATTATTGGAAATACAGGTAACATATCTTATGATTCTTTTGGTGCCGGTGGTGTATATCAGGCATTTGCTGGTGCAGGAGTGACTTTCTGGAAGAAACTTTCGGTGGGTGCTGAAATGATTTATTATTTTGGAAATATCGATAAGGTTACGAATATGAACTATTCGGACGATTCTTACAGGTCTTTGAACAGTGGAAGTGAGATATCTCTTAGCGGTGTTACCGGAAAGTTCGGTCTTCAGTATGAACAGAAGTTAGGTGGGGAAGTATCCATGATTGTAGGAGCGACTTATAAGATGGGTACAGGAATGAAGGGATATTCCACTACATACAGATATGCAAATCAATCGACTGTCGTTGATACCTTGAAATATTCTGTTGATACCTTGGCTAAGGCTGGAATGAGGTTCGGAGATGAACTTGGATTGGGAATATCATTCAAGGGAGGAGAACAGTGGAGTGCTGAATTCAATTATCTCAGGTCTGATTGGACAAGATCTGGATTTGACAAGGCTTCAGGATTTTCCGCAATAGGGGATTCTAAATTCTCATCTACTGTATCTGATTCTTACAGAGCAGGTTTTGAAATAACTCCTAACCGAAATGATATAAGACATTATATGAGGAGGTGCTCTTATCGAGCAGGATTATATTACGATAGGTCTTATTATAAATTGGATGGAAATACCGTCAGTTCAATGGGTCTCACCTTCGGAATGACACTTCCGATAGAGACAGGAAATTCATATGGACGATATAACGGAATATCACTTGGAGTGGATATAGGTCAGAAGGCCAGTGTCAGAAACAATATGATAAGGGAAAGATATGTCATGTTTGTGATAGGATTCAATATTCACGATCTGTGGTTCATAAAGAATCAATACAATTAAAAGACTGATCTAAACCGCATATAAACAAAAAAAACAACAATAACACCATGAAAAGAATTGTACTGTTAATCTCTATTGCTGCAATGTCATTGTTTGCAAGCAGCACACTTTCAGCGCAGGGTAAGTTTGGTCCTGACAGCGCAGAGTGTATCAAGTATCTTTCGTATTATACGGAGTACTACAAACAGAAGAATTATGACTCTGCTCTTCCTAACTGGAGACAGGCATACAGACTCTGTCCTCCTACAGCAAGATACTCTCTTCTTTCTGACGGAACCACTCTTCTCAAGAGAGTTCTTCAGCAGAATTCAAAGAACCCTATCTACAGAGAGGCTCTTGTTGACTCTATCATGAAGATTTATGATGAGCGTATCCAGAACTGGCCTAAGTATGCAACAAGTTCTCTCAACAACAAGGCTCTTGATATGTATAACTTCATGAAGGACGAGCCAGAGAAACTTTATGAGGGACTTACTGCAGCAGTTACTGAACTTGGTACAGATGCCAGACCTAACATCTATCTTTTCCAGATCAGCACAGCAGTAGATCTTTATAAGGATGGAAAACTCGATCCGGAGGTTGTAATCAGCGTATATGAGACAGCGGTAAGCAATATCTCAGCAATGACTCCTAAGAACGATGTTGAGAAGAGAAGCAATGAGAAGATGATTTCAGACATCGAAAGTTTGTTCATAACAAGCCAGGTGGCAAGTTGCGATAACCTCATCGCTCTCTTTACTCCAAGATATGAGGCTGATCCTCAGAACCTTGATCTTGCAAAGAATATTGTGAAGATGATGGGTATCACAGAGGGATGTACAGATAACGATCTCTTCCTCAATGCTGTTACAACAATGCATAATATGGAGCCTTCACACGTTTCTGCTTACAACCTCTATAAACTTTATGCAGGTCGTGCTGATGTTGAAAATGCTATCAAGTATATGACAGAGGCTATCGAGAATGCAGAGTCGGATGCAGTTACAGACGGTGGTTACCAGTATGAACTTGCTGCATTCTGCTACAAGAATGCTCAGAATGCGAAGGCTGAGGCTGCTGCAAAGGCTGCTATCGAACTCGATCCTTCACTTTCAGGTAAGGCATACATGCTTCTCGGTACAATCTGGGGTAGCCTTACATGCTCTGGTAACGATGTGGAGCAGAGAGCAAAGTATTGGGTTGCTGTGGATTATATGAACAAGGCTAAGGCTGCTGACGAGACTCTTGCTGAGGATGCAAATAACATGATCAAGCAGTATTCTGCTTACTATCCTCAGACAGCAGAGGCCTTCATGTATGATGTTACTGACGGTCAGTCATACACTGTTTCATGCGGTGGTATGAGGGCTACAACAACAGTAAGAACACAGAAATAATCTGATTTGAAAAGACTCAGACATATCCTGAAGATGATTGCAACCGCTTTGGCGGATGCTTTCGTCGTTTATTCATGTAAAGGAAAACTGGCTGAAGCGGATAGCATTAGACTTGGAGAGACTCCTGTTCAGACTGTAGATGACATGTTTATAGTCCAGACAGAAAACAGTATAATGCAGATGAGGGCAGAGGCTCCTCTTATGGAAAGATATGAGAATGATACTCTTTCATATGAACTCTTTCCAAAAGGGGTATCTGTCTTCGGATATTCTGAAGATGGAATGCTCGAGACAGAGATTGTAGCCGACAATGCCAGACATCTCAAGTATAAGGATGGAAGGGAATCCTGGGAAGCCTTCGGAAATGTGGTCGTAAAAAATCTGATCAATCAGGAGACGATGGAAACAGATACATTGTACTGGGATCAGAAAAATGAAAGGATATATACTCATTGTTATGTGAGAATGTATTCTCCGGATGGTTTTGCTCAGGGTTATGGAATGCAGTCTGACCAGAGGGCAAGGGATACAGAACTCTTTACTCCGTTCAATAATTATGCGATAATGAGTCAGGACAGTACTAAGGTTGTCATTGATTCTGTTAATTTTATAGGTCCTTTGCAAAAAAAATAGCGTCAGATTTACAGAAAATTGTTAACTTCGCCCCCTCATGTATAATTATGCATGAATGAACAGGAAATAATCTAAAACAAATAATAAAATGGCAGTTCTTGAAACAATTCGTGTGAAACTCGGCATTTTCATAACAGTGCTCATCGCAGTGGCACTGTTGTCTTTCATCATAGACCCGAGTACACTTCAGTCTGTATCGTCATCGATGTCATCAAAGTATGATGTAGGTGAGATTAATGGAAAGTCTATTTCATATACTGATTTCCAGGCAGATATAGACAGATTTACAGCAATCAATGAGATCATGACAGGCTCTTCTGTACAGAATGAGGAAATGCAGATCTCTATCAGAAATGCAGCATGGCAGTCTCTTGTGGACAAGTATCTTTTCATTAAGAACGCAAAGGCAGCCGGTATCAATGTAGGTGAAGAGGAGATGGTTGACATCATTTCAGGTGTTATTGATTCTCCTGTATTTACTCAGAATCCTGCTTTCTGTGATGAGAACGGAGTATTCTCTCCAGCACTTCTCAATGATTTCGTAAGTTATATCTCTACAGACGAGACTGGTCGTCTCAAACTTTATTGGGATTATCTTATCGAGTCTGCACAGACACAGCAGTATTATGATAAGTACAACTCTCTCTTCGTATTGAGTAATGTTGCCAATCCTCTTATGGTTACAAACGAGATCGAGGCAAACAACAGCACTTTCGATGTTGAGTTTGTGATGGTTCCTTTCGGTTATACTCAGGATTCGACTATCGTTGTTTCAAACGATGAGATCAAGAAGTTCTATAATGATCACAAGAACCTCTTCAGACAGCAGGCAAGCAGGGATATCGAGTATGTAGTTTACGAGGTCGTTCCTTCTGCAGAAGATATTGCTGCCGCTAACGAGGCTCTCGTAAAGGTTTATGACGAGTTTGCTGAGGCAGAGAATATGAAGAGTTTCCTTCTTGCAAACTCTGACAGACAGTATGACAGCCACTGGTATCGTTCAGGAGAACTCAATACTGTAGCAAGCGTTGTAAACAACTATGCATTCGGTGAGAATACAAAGGGTGTTTCTGAGGTTCTTTCAAACGGCGACACATTCTACGCTGTAAGAGTTATGGAAGAGGCTATGGTACCGGATTCAGTATTCGTCAAGTACGTACCTGCTGCATCAGAAAACGTAGATAGCCTTCTTAACGTAGCAGAGCCAATGTGGATCACTCAGATGCCTGGTTATGAGGATGTGATGACTGTAAAGAAGAACGACAGAATCACAGTTGCCGGTGTTACTTTCGAGGTTCTTGACAGAACTGCTCCTGTTGCTAAGAAGAGAGTCGCTGTTCTTGAGAAGACTGCTGTTCCTAGCAAGGAGACTGTGAACGGATATTATTCAAAGGCAAATACTCTTGCAACAAAGTCTGCTGGAAAGTATGAGAACTTCCAGACAGCATGTACAGAGGAAGGTGTATATGCTCACCCTGTAAGCAGAATGCTTGAGAGTTCAAGCATGCTCGGTTCAATCGAACATACAAAAGAGGTTACAAGATGGGCGTTCGAGGCTAAGGTTGGTGACGTTTCCAATATCATTACTGTTGACAACAACTACTTTATCGTAGCGGCTCTCAAGGGTATCCATAATGAAGGATTTGCTGATGTGAAGGAGGCTGCTTCTCAGATCAGAGACGTTATCTATATGGAGAAGGCTGGTGAGAAGATGGCTGCTGAGATTGCAGAGAAGATTGAAGGCAAGGGTTCTATGGAGGCTATCGCTGAGGCTCTCGAGACTTCAGTAAGCACTAAGGAAGGCGTTGCATTCTCTTCACTTACTTCTCAGGGTCTTGATCCTAAGTTCATCGGTGCTGCTTCAGTTGCTGAGGATGGAAAAATCTGCGGTCCTGTTGCAGGTTCTATCGGAGTATACGTATACAAGGTTACAGGCCGTGATACAGGTGCTTTCTATACAGAGGATGACGCAAAGGCATACGACGCTCAGAAGACACAGTACTCTACTCAGGCTCTTATGTCTACAATGGTGACAGATGCTGCTGTAAAGGACAACAGAGCACGTTTCTTCTAGAATAACAGTACAATACAATATTCTTTCTCCCGATGGTCGACAGATTATCGGGAGATTTTTTATAATTTTGTCCATGATGGACCATAAATTATGAAGAGAATAATTTCAGTAATCGCTACTCTGACTGTATTGGTCGGATGTATAAAGGAAAAGCAGACTGGTGCTGACCTTAAGGTGGGAGACAGTCTGCCTGATCTTGAAGTAATGCTGAATGATGGGAGAATGATTACAGACGAAATACTGGAGAAGTCTGTATCAATAGTGATGTTTTTTCATACTTCGTGCCCTGATTGTCAGCAAGTGCTTCCTGAAATGCAGAAGATATATGACGAATATATTTCAAAAGGGGTAGAAATAGCCCTTATAAGCAGAGAGGAGTCTCGGCAAAGTATAGAGTCATTCTGGTTAGAAAAAGCCTTTAAAATGCCTTATTCTGCGCAAAGTGACAGGAGTGTATATGAGAAGTTTGCCCAGTCACGTATACCGCGGGTCTATATAAACGAAAAGGGTGGAATCATCAGGTATATCTTTACCGACAATCCCAACCCTTCTTATGACGATCTGAAAAACGCTCTGGAAGAGGTTATACATTAAAGAGGAAGTGCATGATGTCACCGTCCTGGACTACATATTCCTTACCTTCCACTCCGAGTTTTCCTGCTGCACGGCATGCTGCCTCAGACTTGAGTTCAACGAAATCCTCATATTTGATAACTTCAGCGCGGATGAATCCTTTTTCGAAATCCGTATGGATAACACCGGCTGCTCGAGGTGCCTTGTCTCCCTTGTTAATTGTCCATGCACGGCATTCGTCTGCTCCGGCAGTGAAATATGTACGGAGATTAAGAAGAGAATATGCGCTCTGGATGAGTCTTACGACACCTGATTCCTCAAGACCCATTTCCTCAAGAAACATCTGACGTTCCTCATAACTTTCGAGTTCGGCGATGTCTGATTCAATCTTTGCAGCAATGACAAGAATTTCCGCATCCTCATCCTTGACAGCCTCACGTACCTGCTCTACATACTGGTTTCCTGTCTTTGCAGAGGCTTCATCTACATTGCAGACATACATTACAGGCTTGTTTGTAAGAAGGAAGAGTTCCTTTGCCATCTGCTCTTCATCTGCATTCTCAGGCTTTACTGTACGACAGGACTTGCCTTGCTGGAGAGCGTCCCTGTATCTGCAGAGAAGATCGAAGAGTTTCTTTGCATTCTTGTCTCCTCCTGTCTGAGCCTGTTTCTGAACCTTTGATATGCGGTTTTCTACTGTTTCAAGATCCTTGAGTTGGAGTTCAAGGTCGATGACTTCCTTATCACGTACAGGGTCTACACTTCCGTCTACGTGAACGATGTTTGCATCGTCGAAACAACGGAGTACATGGAGGATAGCATCTGTTTCCCTGATGTTTGCAAGGAATTGGTTTCCGAGACCTTCTCCCTTGCTGGCACCCTTGACAAGTCCTGCGATATCCACTATTTCAACAGTTGCAGGTATTACCTTCTTCGGATTGCAGAGACTTTCCAGAACCTCCAGACGTTTGTCAGGTACGATTGTAGAACCGATGTTAGGCTCGATCGTACAGAAAGGGAAGTTCGCACTCTGTGCCTTTCCTGAACTTACGCAGTTGAATAATGTTGATTTTCCCACATTCGGGAGTCCTACGATACCGCATTTAAGTGCCATCTTTATCTATCTTTTTAGTGTAAAATACTCATTTCTATAATCAGGGCGCAAATTTACGCTAACTTTTTCTTTTTTTTATCATCATTTACAAAAGTTTCATACACTTTTGTTGTAATGAAACTGATGATTATGAAAAAGATATTGATTTTGTTGGGGATGTTTCTGACTTTTGACAGTGCTGTGAGCAGGGAAAGAGACAGTGTACTGACCGTGTTCTGGAACTTGGAGAATTTCTTTGATCATACAGATCAAGGAACAGGGGATTCTGACAGGGAATTTTCCTCCCAAGGCAGCCGTCACTGGACGAAGAAGAGATTTCATGAAAAGTGTGATAATGTAGCAAAGTCGCTTCTATGGATGGAAGACAGATATGGAAAGGTGCCTGATATCATAGGGTTTGCCGAGATAGAGAACAGGGGAGTGATTCATAGACTTCTGAACACCACATTGCTACGTAAGTACGATTATGCAATAGTTCATCATGATTCTCAGGACAGCAGGGGTATCGATGTGGCCCTGATATACCGCAGGTCAGTCTTCAATCTAGTTTCTGAATCATTGATGACTCCGGAATATGAGGGAGAAATTCTTGCTACCAGAGATATTCTGCAGGTATGTCTTGAAGATGTAGAGGGCAGATGTATCAACTTCATAGTGAATCATCATCCGTCAAAATATGGAGGATCAAGAGAGTCAGAAGGTCGAAGGATGGCTGCAATGGAGACGCTCAGGCATATGTGCGATTCTCTTGCCGGGGACTCCGATTGTCCGATAGTGGTCATGGGTGACTTCAACGACAATCCTGACGGTCCGGCATTCAAACTTATGGATGGTATATTGGTGAATAAAGGAGGTTCTCTTTATGACAAGGGTGAAGGGACCATAAGGTACGAAGGAAAGTGGGACCTTATCGATACGTATATGGTGAGTCCGGAAATCGAAGACTTTACGGAAATGGAGATATGCCGCATACCTTTTCTGATGACATGGGAAAGAAAACATCCTGGAGAAAAGCCTCTGAGGACATATTCCGGTCCGAGATATATCGGTGGTGTCAGTGACCATTGTCCGATAGTTCTTTGGTATTTCCAACCGAATTCTTAACTTTGATGATTGCAAAATCTTATATCATGAAACAGAGAATATCCGAGAAATTCCACACTCTTTACAAGGCAGAAGGCGAGTTCTTTGCATCTGCAGGCCGTATCAATCTTATAGGTGAGCATACTGATTACAACGGGGGATTTGTATTTCCTGGTGCAGTAGACAAGGGTATGATGGCGGAAATCAGACCAAACGGAACACGAAAGATATGTGCATTTGCGCTTGATTTAGACGAATACTGTGAATTCGGTCTTAATGAAGAAGATGCTCCAGTACAGAGTTGGGCTCGTTATATTTTCGGAGTCTGCAGGGAAATACAGAAGAGGGGAGGAGAAATAGAAGGATTCGATACTGTGTTTTCCGGTGATGTTCCTCTCGGATCTGGAATGTCCTCGTCTGCCGCTCTTGAAAGTGTCTTTGCTTTTGCTCTGAACGAACTTTTCAGCCTAGGTATCGCCAAGTTTGTACTTGCGCGTATAGGACAGAGTACCGAGCATAATTACTGTGGACTGAAATGTGGAATCATGGAACAGTTTGCATCGGTATTCGGAAAGGCAGGTCATCTGATGC
>JAZRGY010000122.1:0-36580 GCA_045644485.1 Candidatus Cryptobacteroides sp.
TCCAGGATGTCGGCATTCAGGCCCTTACAATCCACGGACGTACACGCTGCCAGATGTACACCGGAGAGGCAGACTGGACTCTCATCGGAAAGGTAAAGGAAAATCCACGTGTGCACATACCTATAATAGGTAACGGAGACATAAACTCACCTCAAAAAGCCAAAGAGTATTTCGACAGGTATGGGGTTGACGCCATAATGATCGGTCGAGCGACCTATGGTCATCCATGGATATTCAAGGAGATAAAACACTATCTGCAGACTGGAGAAGTGCTCCCGCAGATGAGCGTGAACGAGAGGGTGGCCCTAGCAAAGAGACATCTCGCAAAATCAATCGAGATCAAAGGAGACCGCGTCGGAATACTGGAGATGCGCAGACATCTGTCCTGCTATTTCAAGGGTCTTCCTGACTTCAAGGAAACCCGCCTGAAACTGGTTACACTCAACGAGCCGGAAGAACTTTATGAAACATTGAATTATATAACTGACAGATGGGGCGACACAGAGGCCCCTCCTGCCGGAAATGTATATCACTTATAAGACGACCTCGACACTACTTATGAAAAAAATTATCTTATTCATATTACTGCTTCTTTCCGGACTTGCAGCAGAAGCACAGACCCACTCTGTTGGCGGCGTAGTAATCGATTCTGTCACAAACAAGCCTATGGAATATATCGCAGTCTACTTTGAAAAGACTTCAACCGGCTGCGTAACCAACTACGATGGAGAATTCTTTCTCACGGATGATTCCGGAAGAAACATCCTTGTCATCGACGCTATCGGATACAAGACCAGGAAAATAACCCTGAACTCCAGCAGGACATCAGACATCAGGATAAAGATGCAGCCTGAATCAATAAGACTGGAGGGTGCTGTTGTCAAGCCCAAAAGGGAGAAATACAGAAAGAGGGAAAATCCTGCAGTAGAACTGATCCGCAATGTGATTGCAAACAAAGGGATGAACAGGATCGAATCAAAAGAATACTTCAAAAGCGATTACCATGAGAAACTGACTCTGTCTCTTGACGACTACACTCCTGACCTCGAGAAGAAAAAGAAGATGAGTTTCGTCCAGGAGCATATCGACACCTCAGAAATCACAGGAAAACCGATATTGACCTTCTCCATCAGAGAAAAAATCTGTGACTATTATTACAGAAAATCGCCTAAAGCGGAAAAGATGGTACAGAAGGCTGGACGCCACATAGGTCTGGACGAGGAACTTGACAGGAACGGTGGCCTTACGGCGACTCTGGACCAGTTGTTCACCGGTGTGGACATCTTCGACAACGAGATAGCCTTCATCGCCAACAGATTCGTATCTCCGATTTCTTCCACACTGGCAACATCCTATTACAAGTATTATATAATGGATACGGTTAAAGTAGAAGGCGTGCCATGCGTAGACCTTGCTTTTGTCCCGTTCAACAGCCAGAGTTTCGGATTTACAGGAAGACTTTATATCACCACTGACGGAAAGTATTCAATAAAGAAGGTACAGTTGAACTTTCCGTCCAGCAGCAACATCAACTGGATAGATAAACTCCGCATAGACCAGACGTTCCAGCAGACAGAAGACGGTCTCTGGGCCTTGACTAGAGAAGACTCCTACGTCAACCTCACCCTCATGGAGGGAAGTCAGGGAATCTTTGCCCACCAGACAAGAAGTTTTGACAACTTCGTGGTAGATGATGCTCTGGCTGACAATCCTGCGTACAGGATAGATGGTCCGATAAAAGTTCTGCCTGAAGCGAAAAGACAGAACGAAGAATACTGGAAGGCGAACCGTATCACTACATTGAACAACAGGGAACTCGCTATAGAAAAGGTGACGGAAGACTTTAAGGAAAACACAAACATCACATTCTGGACAAAGGCCATTGATATTTTTGTGTCAGAATGGATTCCTTCCGGAAAATCAAAGGAAGTATCGAAGTTCGACATAGGTCCTGTACTCAGTTTCTTGAGTTGGGACCATACGGAAGGATGGCGAGTAAGACTTGGAGGAATGACCACTGCCAATCTGAATGACAGATGGTTTGCCAACGGTTATCTGGCTTACGGATTCAAGGACCAGAAAATAAAGGGTAACATTGAACTTACACACAGTTTCAACAAGAAGGAATATCATAAGAATGAAAAGCCCGTCAATAACCTGACCTTTTCTTATACTTACGATATCTTCAGTCCGGAAACAATCGGCGAACAGCATGATATCGTAACATCCTTCAAGACAAAAAGTGCCGTAAAATATCAATACATACAGAAAATCAAACTGAATTACGAAAAACAGTGGATAAACAGTCTCCGAAGTAACTTATGGCTAGAAAATGATACGTACAATCCTGCCACAGAATATACTGCGGATGGGCTTCCTGCCAACGGAACATTGTACTACCGCCTTCAGGGGTCGAATGATCCACTGGCATATATAAGGGACTTCAAGGTAACCGAATTCGGAGCAAGTTTGAGATGGGCTCCAGGAGAGCGTGTATTCAATGCCGTTTCACAAAGAGCCAACATCGACAAGGACACACCGATCTTCACTCTGACCCACAGAATAGGTACAGCAGGATATAATGGAGGAGAGTGGAACTTCGGCAAGACAGGAAACAGTTTCCTTTACAATTCCACCCAACTCGAGATATTCAAGAGATTCAGAATGTCCATAGCAGGATTCCTTGATGCAAAGGTCACTGCCGGCAAGGTTTGGGACCAGGTTCCGTATAACTTGCTGATGATGCCCGCTTCAAACCAGTCATTCTCATACAGACGAGAAACATTCCACACGATGAATGCTCTGGAGTTTGTGACTGACCAATATGTTCAGGCTAACCTTACATGGCACATGAAGGGCTTGATTTTCAATAGAATACCTCTTTTGAAGAGACTGAAGTTAAGAGAAATCGTATGTTATAACATAGCGTACGGAAGCCTTACGGACAAGAATAATCCTGCACTTCACCCTGACAGACTTTTCGAACTCCCTGAAGGAACTATGGCATTACAAGGAAACAAGCCATACATGGAGATCGGAGCCGGACTGGAAAACATATTCCAGTTGTTCAGAGTTGTCTATTTCTATCGAATACCGACATATCCTCACCCAGAAAATGCAGATTTCCTCAGTAAATGGGGACGTCTCTGCATCGGAGTATATGCTGACTTTTAAACCCTATCACCAACAGCATGATTGATAAGATTTTACTTTTCCCATACTGGCTGATTCTTAAAATCAGGCATTTCATGTATGACCATGGACTCAAGAAAGTGCATTCTGCTGATGTACCGACAATCTGCGTCGGCAATATCACTGTCGGAGGAACAGGAAAGACACCGCATACAGAAATGATTCTGAAAACCCTCCTTCAGGACATGGAGTGGGGCAATAAGAATATTGCAGTGCTTTCCAGAGGATACAAGAGGAAGACTCGAGGATTCCAGCAGGTCGTGACAGAAGGCACAGCAAAAGAATATGGGGACGAACCTCTACAGATAAAGAGAAAATTCCCTTCAATAACAGTGGCTGTCGCAAAATCACGCAAGGAAGGCTGTGGCTTCCTTTCCGATCCCGAACTCGCACAGAAGTCAAAGAAAACCCGCAGATGTCTCCATAAGGATTTCCCCAAGGCAGACCTGATCGTTCTGGACGATGCATTTCAGCATAGAGCCCTGAAGCCGACAGTCTCGATTGTTCTGGTGGACTATAGCCGCCCTATATTCAAGGATCATCTCATACCTCTGGGTAAATTACGAGACCTTCCTGAACGCATCGGAAGTGCAGATATAGTAATAGTATCAAAATGTCCGAGATATCTTGACGCATGGGAAAGAAGCAAATGGACCGAGGCCCTCAAGATAAAGGACAATCAGCATATTTTCTTCACTACCATAGGTTACGACCAGTCACAGCCGATATTCCCGGAAGGAGACCCGCGCTATCTCTATACGCACAGGCTCATCCTGTTTTCCGGCATCGCCAATGATAAGCCTCTACGAAACTATCTGAGTGACAGTTACAAGATCGTAAGACATCTTGATTTTCCTGACCACCACAAGTTCACAAAGGCCGATATTTCCAAGATAAACAGTGCTGCACGTACCTTCCCTACTTCGGTAGTAATGACAACAGAAAAAGACTGCCAGAGAATCCGCGACTGCAAAAGGATTCCTGACAATCTTAAACAACGGTTGTTCTACACTCCGATCAAGGTCAATTTCTTTTCCGAAGAAGAACAGGAAATGTTTGCTAATGTCTTGAGCGGTTATCTGAAATAATCTCGTTCTGCACTTCGACCGAAGCCTCATGGATGGCATTGAAAACGTCTTTCAGGAATTTTTCTGAAAGGCCGTACCTATGTCCCCTCTCGATGACCTTGTCCAGAACAGAGTCCCATCTGCTGGCTTGAACGATGGCTACATTATTGTTCTTCTTATATTCTCCGATCTGACGGCTTATCTGCATTCTGGCTCCTAGAGCACTTATCAGACTCTCGTCAATCACGTCGATCTTGGCACGGAGTTGATCGATATTTTCCTTCCATTCCTGCGCATCCGAATCTGCATCCCTGACCACTATCTGATTATGGAGCATCTCTTTTAGTTGAGACGGTGTCAATTGCTGCCTTGAGTCACTGAGCGCTGCAGAGGGATTGCAATGGGACTCTATCATAAGTCCCTCAAATCCAAGGTCCAATGACCTCTGAGATATTTCACGTATATATTCCACGCTTCCTCCCATATGGCTAGGGTCGACAAAGAAAGGAAGTTCCAGACAACGGCTTCGAAGTTCTATGGCGATATCCCAGTGAGGTTCGTTGCGGTATCTTATCTTGTCAAATGTAGAAAATCCCCTATGGATGACTCCAAGTTTTCTGACACCCGCTCTGTTAATACGTTCCAATGCACCGATCCAAAGGTCCAGATCCGGATTGACAGGATTCTTTACCAGTACCGGTATGTCCGACCCTTCCAATGCATCGGCAATCTCCTGGACAAGGAACGGATTGGCAGTAGTACGTGCTCCTATCCACACCATATCCACATCATGCTTCAGACACTCTTCAACATGAGAGGCTCCTGCCACTTCCGTCGCAACCTTAAGTCCGTATTCTGTCCTTATTCTCTGGAGCCATCTGAGCCCTTTTGTTCCAACACCTTCAAAGCATCCCGGATGGGTTCTTGGCTTCCAGATACCTGCACGGAACACATGTACGCCCAGATCCTTGAGGCCTTCTGCCGTTTCAAGGACCTGAGTCTCTGTCTCAGCACTACAAGGACCGGAGATTATGCTCGGTTCTGTTTCTCCGAACAATCCCCAGTCCTTCAATGGAATTATGTCCAACTTTATATCTGCCATGAAAGAAATACAGTCATCAGACTGTCATCATTTCCTTCTCTTTTGCAACTACGAGTTCGTCAACCTTCTTTGTGAAGGCATCAGTCTCCTTCTGTACCAACTGTTCGTACTCCTTCTGAAGATCTTCAGGCATACCATCTTTGTTTGCCTTCTTAAGAAGTTCGATAGCGTCACGACGAGCGTTGCGTACACTTACCTTTGCATTCTCACCGGCACCCTTTGCCTTCTTGAGCAGTTCCTTACGACGGTCCTCTGTAAGAGGTGGAACAGTACAACGGATGCTCTCGCCATTGTTTGACGGAGTAAGACCTATGTTTGCATCAAGGATAGCCTTCTCGATAACAGGAATCATCTTTTTCTCCCAAGGCTGAAGCATGAGTGTCTTTGCATCAGGAGTTGTAACGGAAGCAACCTGAGGAACAGGTGTAGGACTTCCATAGTAGTCAACCATGACATTGTTGAACACAAGCGGATTTGCCTTACCTGCACGATATGTCTTGAGTTCCTCATCGAGGTGAGTGACAGCATGCGACATCTTGTCCTTTGCGCCTGCCAGAATTTCTTTTGCTCTAGTAATCATAATATTGTGTGTTTGATTTATACGTGTACGAGGGTACCGACCTTTTCGCCTTTCACAAGTCTGGTGAGATTACCCTTCTGGTTCATATCGAAGACGATGATAGGCATATTGCCTTCACGACAAAGAGCAAATGCTGTCTGGTCCATCACCTTGAGACGGTCCTCTATCGCCTTGTCAAAACTGAGTTCTTCATACTTAACTGCATCAGGATCCTTTTCAGGATCAGCAGTATAGACACCGTCTACGCGGGTTCCCTTAAGAAGAGCATCCGCTCCGATCTCAAGGGCACGAAGGGCAGCGCCTGAGTCTGTCGTGAAATAAGGATTACCTGTACCTCCGGCAATAAGGGCTACTCCGCCTTTCTCCATGACTGCAACAGCATCATCCCTCATGTAGTAACGGGCAACAGGCATCATAGGAGTCGCAGTGAACACTTCTGCTTCAACACCGGCGCTTCTGATAGCCATGGCAAGACCAAGTGAATTGATCACAGTTGCAAGCATTCCCATCTTGTCACCGTTCACTCTGTCAAATCCTTTTCCAACCCCCTGAAGACCACGGAAAATATTTCCGCCACCGATGACGATAGCCACCTGAAGACCGTTCTTCACAGCCTCAGCCACCTCCTCCGCGTATGCGGCAAGCCAGTTTTCGTCAATACCTTTTCCGGCAGGGCCTCCAAGGCTCTCACCACTCAATTTCAAAAGAACGCGTTTATATGTGCCCATAATCAATAAAGTTTCTTGTTTTACAACAAACAAAAGTATCGAATTATTATGAAACTTCCAAGAAAGAAATTATCTTTGCATGGCTTAAGAGCATATTCTGACTGATATTAACTAAAACAGATTATAAAACTATTATGGCACTTTCATCGATTACCAAGAAACTTATCATGAGTATAAGCGGACTGTTCCTTATCGTCTTCATGCTTCTTCACATGACAATCAACTTCTTCTCCGTGATTGACACCTTCACAGGAAAGTACGGCGCTGCCGACGGCCTCTTCCAGGCAGGTTGCGACTTCATGGCTCTTCCTATCATCACAATCATGGTACCTGTGCTTGCTGCAGGATTCATCGTGCACATCGTATATGCCTTCATCCTCTCTTATGGAAACTACAAGGCACGTGGTACAGAGCGTTACGCTGTTGCAAACAAGACAAAGGCTGAGTCATGGGCAGCGAAGAACATGCTTGTTCTCGGTGTTGTCGTTCTCGGTATCGTTGCATTCCACCTCAACCACTTCTGGGCTGACATGCAGTTGGCAGAGTTCCAGGGTCACCACGCAGCAAATCCTTACGAACTTCTCAACGCAACATTCGGAAATTGGATCTGGGTTGTAGTATACCTCGTATGGTTTGTGGCTCTCGGACTTCACCTCTGCCATGGATTCTGGAGTGCTTTCCAGAGCATGGGTCTCAGCAACAAGAACTGGGAAAAGAGACTTACTTAT
The DNA here is from genome assembly GCA_045644485.1 of Candidatus Cryptobacteroides sp. GTDB lineage: Bacteria > Bacteroidota > Bacteroidia > Bacteroidales > UBA932 > Cryptobacteroides. Next base: position 7,398 of record JAZRGY010000122.1, read on the forward strand.
ATCGGCTATGTATTCGTAGCGGTTATCGTTCTCGGCTTCTCAGTAGTTGCAATCAACGCTTGCCTCCACGCAAACGGCATCCTCGGCTAAGCATAATCTAATATGAAATACAGAGGCTGACCAATCGGTCAGCCTCTTTTTTATTTCGTCATGTAAGATCTTTAATTTAATGGCAAGGTCTTGCTTCGAAGCCACATAGCGACATCTTCCGGAAGAAGAGGAGCAAGAGTTCTGTATACCCATTCATTATACTCATTCAGCCAGCCCAGGGCCTCCGGGCCCAGGAGTTCAGGAACAACAGCAGACGTGTCGAAATGGCAGCAGGTCAGGGTCTCGAAATCGAGCCAGTCACCGAATTCGCTGATTCCGGCCTCTCGGCATAGAATGATATTCTCATGTCGTACACCATGCATCCCTTCTCTATAAAGGGCAGGCTCATTGGAAGTCACCATGCCTGGAAGGAGCGGTTGGGGGTTGTACTGATATCTGATGGACTGTGGTCCCTCGTGGACGCAAAGATAATATCCGACACCGTGTCCTGTCCCATGTCCGAAATTCCTCATCTTCTTCCATAGAGGCATTCTCGCTATGGAATCAATCTGACAACCTGCTGTTCCTCGTGGAAAGACTGCCATCGAAAGATCGATCATACCCTTAAGAACGAGGGTATAGTCTTCCTTTTCGAGTTCAGTACAGTCGCCCATAGGCACCGTTCTGGTAATATCAGTAGTACCTGTGAGATATTGTCCACCGGAATCCACAAGATACAGACCGGACGGGCGGATAACGGCAGAGCCTTCCTTAGGTGTGGAATAATGAGGGAGAGCACCGCCCGGACCGTATGCGGAAATGTTTTCAAAACTGTTGCCACGATATCCCGGAATCTGAGACCTGAACCAGGTCAATCTTTCAGAGGCCTCCCATTCGCTAACTTCCTTACCGGCCAAGATTTCAGTCTCAAGCCAATGCAGGAAGCATTCCATCGCTACCCCGTCATCTATGTATGTCTGACGGAGATTTTCTATTTCCGACCTTGTCTTCACCGACTTTTCAAGGATAATAGGAGAAGTACCGCAGACAATGCGATCTGCGGGGTATGAGTCCTGAATATATGAATACAGATGATGATTCTGGGTCGACGGATCGACAAAGATGGTCACAGGTGTCTGCTCCTCACTGAAGTCCGACAGTCCGAAAAATACCGCATCATAATCATCGATAACTATATCGTCCATCTCAAGTTCACTGAAACTGTCCAAAGTGTCCGGATCGTCAGTCACGCCTTTCTTGACAAACCATCTTACACTATCCTGAGATACAAGCAGATAAGAAATCACCAAAGGGTTGTATTCTATATCGTTACCTCTGACGTTGAGTAGCCATGCAATCTCATCAAGAGAAGACAGAAGTACTCTGTCCATACCTTCCAGAAGCATCCATTTCCTTAGCCATGATATCTTTTCAGTGCGTAGTCTTCCTCCGAAAGTTTCCACGTCCAAGGTAGTCACAGGGGTTATCGGGATCTGAGGTCTCCCTTCCCAAAGTTCCTCCAGCATATCCGGCACATCCACTACCAGACCGCCTTCACCCAATGCATCCGAAATCTCCTTGACAGCATCCACATTCCAGCAGAGACCGTCTATGGCAACCGTCTTTGCCTTATCGGAAAGCCATTGTGGTATGCCCACGGCTCCGGGAACTCTTGTCTTATGAAGTTCCACACCGGTCCCATCCAACTGAGTCAAAGCCTGAATGAAATATCTTGAGTCCGTCCACAAGCCTGCATGGTCATGGGTAATGACCAGATCGCCAGCCTCACCTGTGAAACCGCTTAGAAACTTCACCTGCTGCCACCTCGGGGCAGGATATTCGCTGCTATGAGGGTCGGATCCGCTTACCACGACTGCGTCCCAACCGTTTCTCGCCATGAGCGCCCTCAGGGCGTCAATTCTCTCTGAATATTTGTTTACCATGGTATTTGAATGTTATTCTATATCAAAGATGCAATGATGTTGTCTGAAATGAAGAAATGGGATTCCGGGATACGGACCATGCCGTCGGAAGACGAAACAAGCAAACCGGATGACAAGGCTCCGGACAGTTCATGCGGATCGCAATGTTCCCTGAGATAGGTCTCTGAAATACCCTCTGAAGTACGCAGGGCAAGCATTATACGTTCGATCACCATCTGTTCATCAGTAAGTTCCTCCCCGCCCTGACATCCTGCAGGATCTTCAATATATTTCTCCAGATCGGGCTCGTTCCAAGTCCTGTAGCATTTACTGTCACCCTGGTCCCACTTGCGGGAAGATACCAAGAAACTATGCGCGCCCGGACCGAATCCGACATACGGGACATGACGCCAATAGGCAGAGTTATGTTTCGCCTCGTAGCCTGAAAGAGCGAAGTTGGATATCTCGTAATGATGGTAACCCGCCTTCCGCAACCTCTCACAGAGGATTGCATACTGATGCTCGCAAAGTTCTTCCGTAGCCTCGGCCCACTTACCTCTTTCAACAAGTCTTGCCAGCATGCTTCCCGGCTCGACTGAAAGTTGGTACGACGATATATGCTGGGGAAGATGCCCGGAAGGAGAGATGGAAAGAGCATTGTCCAATGTTTCCTGCCACTGACTGTCCGAAAGTTGAGAAAGACCGAATATCAGATCTATACTTATATTCCGTACGCCGGCATTTTCAAGTATTTCATATGCCTTGCGCGCCGTTGCAGCATCGTGTCTGCGGTTCATGAATCTGAGTATACCATCATCAAAGGACTGCACACCCATACTTATACGGTTTACGCCCAACTTCAACAAGCCCTTGACATATGCCTCACCCTTATCTGCTATATCCTCAGGATTAACCTCCACTGTAAATTCATCATACGGCCCACCATAGCCAACATCCGTCAAGGTCTCAAGAATACGCTCATATACATAAAGGGGCAGCACCGATGGGGTGCCGCCTCCTATATACAATGTATTTACGGTGTCTGAAATCTCGTGTGCACGAAGTCTGATCTCCTTGACCAGAGCCTCAACAAACATCCCGAACCTTTCCTCCTGTTTCAGAGAGTCCTCTTTTCCGCGACACTTTGCAGCAACCTCCGAATAGAAGTCACAGTAGGTGCAGAAACTCCTGCAGAAAGGTATGTGGACATATATCACGGCTATCGGAGCATCAGTTCCGCAGAACCGAGCAATGTCTGTTCAGTGTAAGCCTCTACTGTATAGATACCCTTTACATACTCAGGGATTTCATTGAGATAGATGCTGAGATCCACCTCCTTACCCTGATAATCCACTTCACGGGATGCAGAGCAGATCATAGGCTCGCCGTTCAATTCGAATGTCCTCTGAGTACTGTTTGTAAGAAGGATTCCGTCCGGACCCTTGATCCTGACATATATTCTGATCGGACCCTTAGGAGCCAGATCATTCTCCACAAGACTAAGCGAAGTAAGGAGTCTCACGACTCTGCTGCTTCTGTCAGTCACCTTATCTGAAGCGTTATAAGCCTCTATCTTTATTCCGCGAGCCTTGATCACAGAACCGGCAGCGACCTGACCTGAAAGATTCTCCACTGTCTTATTGAGAGCCTCTTCCCTCTTTCTGCTTTCGGCAGCCTCACGTCTTGCGGCAGCAGCATCTGCAGTAAGTTTCTTGTTAAGAGTATTGAGAGAGTCGATCTGCACGATATAATTCCTCATGATACTTCTTAGAGTACCGAGTTCCTTTTCATACTGACGCATCTTGCTCCTGTTAGTCGCCTCGGTCTTCTGAATCCTCTCGATAAGTTGAGAAACCTCCTCCCTTGAAGAATCCAACTGGGAGTTGATAGTATCATAATCAGACGACAATGAAGCATAATCGTTCTGCAGTTCGATCATCTGAGCGGTAAGTTCTTCCTTATCTATGGTAAGTTCATTCACTAAAGTGGTTTTCTGATACCAGATGTATGCAAGTGCACCAGCCAACAATATTGCTACAGCAATAAGTGCATACATGATTTTTTTCAGAGTATTGTTTTCCATAATTATTTTGATTTGAATGCAAAGATAGCAAAATATCGGATTTTTCGTATATTTGTAAGGTACTCAAGAAGTATGTAAAGTTTAACCCAGCAAATCTGAAGCCATGAAATATTTCATAAGAGCAGTCAAGTACTTTTTTTATTTCGCAATCCTGACAACACTCATTGTCCTCGCACTGATTCTGATAGGAGCCGTAGAAGGAAACATAGAGACGATTTTTGAAGACGGCTACAACTCCCTGTGGAAGATTGCCGTATTTTTTGCATTGGTAGCGGCCGTATATCCTAAATTCGGATTCGTCAGAAGAAAACTGAACACTTCGGCTGACTGGAACACAGTAAAGGAAAAGGCTCTTTCATATTTTCAGGAGAAGCCCTTCAAGGTGGAGTCTGAAACTGCAGACATGGTAACCTTCAGACGCCGGGACACCATCAGCAGGATCACCAAGATGTGTGAAGACAGGATTACTCTCAGCAGAACCGAGGATGGTTATGTTCTGGAAGGTCTTAGAAAGGATGTGTTCCTTTATGCCACAGGTCTTGAATACAGCCTTCCAAACCAAGAAGATTAGCACCAAAAACGCTGAATGCGGATCATGAATCCGCATTCAGCATTTTAGCCGCTTCTGACAAGGCTGAGTAGAAATCCTCACCGAAATAACGTTCGATAGGTTCGCGTAGAAATTCATATACGCGGATCTTTTCTTTTTTACCCTTGGCAAACGCATCCTGACAGATATGCCATCTATGAAGATTCAGGGCCCTCATTCCATTACGCAACTGCGTAATCCTGATAGGATAAAGCCAGCATGAGACCGGCTTGCGGAAATCACCCTTACCCTGGAACCAGCATCTTTCCATAGAACAGAAACAGTTTCCGTTTTCATCAAACAGCGTATAGGCGCACTCTTCGCTACCGGGAACAAGAGGAGTCACCATATCCCCATCCATATCGATCTCATAAAAACCTTTCTCCGCAACAGATGCGCGTCCCTCTTCAGACATTATCGGAGAGAATATATGATAATTCTTCTCTATTGCCTCTGCCTCACATTCCTCAAGAGGCGCCCCGCTGTCTCCGATGACACAGCAGCAGCCCTTGCATTTTTCATAATCAGATGCAAAATATTCAGTCAGAACCTCTTCTGACACGAAACAGTCATCTATCTCGATTATTGTTCCGTGGTACATATTATCTTCTGCTTACTATATATTCTACTCTTGTTCCTTCATTAAGTCTTGAAAGAATATCCTTGACTTTTTCCACTGTCACCGAATTTATACGCGCCTGATGGTTGGTCGTGAAATCCTTTCCTGCAAGGTGCCTTCTGGATATGACATTAAGCCAGTAGAACGGCTCCTTCATCTCCATATCCAATCCGTTCTTCAACCGGATCTTGAACATTTCTACATCCGCCTTGCTGACTTCCGCAACACCTGCACCTGAAAGCACTGAACGCACGATAGCCAAGGCATCCATCGTATCCGAATGTTCTACATCGGAAGCAAATCCATCCGGAGATATCTCATTGAGCAATATATGGAAATTGATTCTTTCGTTAGGGTACACCCTGCACTCGTGCGATATGTCAAGATACATTCCGGAATCTACAAGAGCCTCCGACAGCATCTTCTTCAGCACCAAGGATGCGACTTCCGCCGCCATGAAATTGTCTGCCGTCAGCACAAGAGGAACGGACAATGCCATATCCACACTGTTCCTGTCCCCTTCAACGGTATATGTAGACCATCCTGAAGCAGGCTGATAACGCACCAAAGGTCTTTTGAACGCTCTGTCAGTCACTTTGAATCCAGGTATATACGAGGTTATCTTCTTCCTTAAAACATCTGGTTCCACATCCCCAAGAATAATCAGGACACCATCATTAGTCTTTTGAAAAATATCCTTATAGAACCGTTCCGCCTTTCCTGCCAGAGCGGAAGGAATACTCTCAAGCATCTTGTATGACACATAAGTGTAATTCGGACACATTATATCATTGACCCTTGCAACCATCTCCGCAGAAGTACCTTTCCTCATTATATGACGCAGAGGTTCACAGGACTCATAATATCTCATAGCGTCCTCATCCGGTTGCCAATCATTTACCGCAGAAAGAATAGAGGACATCATCAAGTCCACATTGTCTTCATCGACGGAACCGCTTAGCATCGTAGCGTTGAGACCTGTATGGACACTCATGGACATACCCTTGGATTCAAGAATATCGATGAACTCATCTGCCGGTATTCCTGATATACGGCTCAACATGAAATAGTCAGAAACATATCCTCCCTCACCTTTGTCAAGATTTCCGATCGACCCAAAGCCACCGTTAAGAGCAAGGGTATAATAGAGACGGTCACCCGTGTCCATACGCCTATATATGACTTTGAAACCGTTGGCAAAAGTCCATTCCTGACCGTTTGACATATGGTCGTTCTTCACTGACTTCAGTTTTACCTTCAATCCCTCATAACCCATGTACGGACTATCCCATTCCTTACGAGTACTCTCCGCAGGATAATCCTGAGCCACCTTCCATGCCTGAGCAACGACAGTCCTTACAGAGTCCACAGGCATGTCATGAGAATACACAAACTCCATATTCCTTTCCGGATCAAGCAAGGCCGAAGATATATTGTTGAAAAGACGATATTCCGTAGAATCCGCAAGGACACGACCTGCCAGAAAATCACCTTTTGTCTTAAGCGAGGCAAGACTGCCGTTGTAGACAAACGCAGCCACGCATCTGTCCACATGCTGCGAATTTGTCATCACAGGAGAGAGAGAACTCTCCCTGAACCGATCCATGCAGATCCTTTTCATCCTGATCAGATCATTGATGTCCGCCTTTCCCGCATCTATCTTGCCCATGACCTGAGCAACCACCTCAACAGCAGCCGGAAAATCCTCTTCCGCAACTGTAACATCCACTGAAAAAGCCTCATCACATGAAGACTGAAGACTTGTCCTATAACTGCACTCAACTTTGGCAACAGGGATATTGAGCCTTCGCAGACCATCATGGATATACTCTTCCACCAGCATTCCCAACTCTGCAAGGAACAGTTCATATATAACAGGCTGAACCGTATTCATATATTCACGCGGAGTTCGTGCCGAATTCCACATGACAGTAAATGAAGCCAGACCGTCATAAACAGGCTGAACTCTTGTATATACGGCAGTATCCCTTTCATTCCAGACATATTCCTTTCTGGAAGAAGACGAAACAGCAGGCGTCATATACGACAGCATCCCCAATTTACCCGCAACAGAAGAGGCATCCACATCACCGGCAATCACAACAGCCTGATCTGCAGGAGAATACCACTTCCGTATGAAAGGATCGTCTGTAGTACTTATCCTGTCCACCATATCCATGACCACAAGCAGGGCAGAGTCCAGGACCTCCGGTCTGGACAGCAGTACATTACTGAAACGGAATTCCGTAGTGTTGTCAGTAACTCTGACAAATCCATCCTTGCCGGGAGTCACACCATGAGAAGTAAAGAATTCCTGGACTGAGCCGCTCTTGCAGCGAGGGAGAGAGGTCAAGGCATCTCTTGCCACGGACAATGCCCTGGCTGAAGATGTGTCCGGAATGTTTTCCAGCCCGGTCTTCTGCACCAACGCAAAATCGGCCACACCCTTTACAGAAGGATTGGAAACTATATAATAAGACATTCCATTAGGAAGGGTGCCGGTCTTCACCGCGTTGTCAGGAGACAGCACGGGCAGTTCCTGAGCAGATAAAATTATGGCGGACAAGAGTCCGGCCACCAATAAAAGCACTCTCTTAGTGCATGATTTCATCATAAAAAACATATCATTTGCAAAAATACGACTTTTTTTTCCTATTTTTGCATCCTATGTAACTTTAAAGCAATTATTTATTTAAACCAGAATATCGTTATGAAGAAGATTTTCCTTTTGTTCGCTACTGTCGCAATGTCGGCAGGAATGGTGTTCGCTCAGGACATCAATCAGGCAACTGAAAATTACAACAATGGTGCTATGGAACTTCAGATGGGCAACAATGAGGCTGCCATCGGATACTTCCAGGCTGCACTCGAAATGGCCGAGGCTCTCGGAGAAGAGGGTAATGAGGTTGCAACAAACTGCCGTAACATTATCCCTGCAGTATACCTGTCATCAGCAAAGGAACTCATCAAGGCTGAGCAGTATGATGCTGCTGTAGAGCAGTTGGACAAGGCTATCGAGGCTGCAGGAAAGTATGAGAATGCAGACGTAGCAAACGACGCTAACGAACTCAAGCCTCAGGTTTACGTATCAAAGGGTAACGGTTTCCTTACAGCGAAGAGTTTCCCTGAAGCAGAGGCTGCATACAAACAGGCTCTCGAACTCGACGCTACAAACGGTATGGCATATTTCCGTCTTGGACAGGCTCTCCAGCAGCAGAACAAGACAGAAGAAGCAGAGGCTGCATATGTTCAGGCTGCTGCCAACGGTCAGGAAAAGAACGCCAACAAGCAACTTTCAAACATGTACGTGAAACTTGCTCAGGCTGCAAACAAGGCAAAGAAGTATCAGGAGACTATTGACTACGCGGCAAAGTCTAACCAGTATCTTGAGAATGCAAACGCATACCGCTTTGCTGCCGGCGCTGCTCAGCAACTCGGCAAGAACGCTGACTGTATCGCAAACTACGAGAAGTATCTCGAACTCAGCCCTAACGCAAAGGACGCTGCAGGTGTGAAGTTCACTATCGCAGCCCTCTATCAGCAGGGTGGAGACAAGGCTAAGGCTAAGGAATACTATCAGATGGTATCTACTGACCCTCAGTACGGTGCAAGTGCACAGGAGCAGTTAAAGACCCTCTAATCATTGATGAGACAACTTGAACTGCTTGCTCCGGCAAGAGACATACAGATCGGCATCGCAGCAATCGACTGCGGTGCCGATGCTGTGTATATAGCCGGACCGCAGTTCGGTGCACGTCAGGCTGCAGGAAACTCCGTAGAAGACATCCGACAATTGTGCGGATATGCCCACAGATTCGGCGCTAGAATATTCGTAGCCTTGAATACTATCTTGTATGATGACGAACTGGAATCCGCATACAGACAGATGCTTGCCGTACAGGAAGCAGGAGCAGATGCAATAATCGTACAGGACATGGCCATTCTGGAGATGGCACGCAAGGGACTTGGAAATCTACAGGAAGACATCCGCATCCCGCTCCACGCTTCAACACAGTGTGCAATACGGACCCCTGAACAGGCTATATTTCTTGAAAGCCTGGGATTCTCCCGCCTGATTCTCGAAAGAGAACTGTCCTTGGAACAGATCCGCGCAATCCGCAATGCAGTAACATGCGAACTGGAGTTTTTCGTACATGGCGCATTATGCGTATGCTATAGCGGACAATGTTATCTTTCCGAAAAGATTGCCGGACGCAGCGCAAACAGAGGTGCCTGCATACAAGCCTGTCGTTCAAGATACGACCTTACAGACGCAAGCGGCAAAATCCTGGTCAAGGACAAGGCTCTGCTTTCGCTCAAGGACTACAATCTCAGGGACAGGGTCAAAGAACTCGCTGAGGCAGGAATCACTTCATTCAAGATCGAAGGACGCCTCAAGAACATTTCATATGTAAAGAACGTCGTGCGAGATTACTCCATTGCCTTGGACAAATTGGTGGCCAGACATCCGGACCTATACGAAAGAGGATCATTCGGTACTGTAAACGGCAGTTTTGTCCCGGACACGACAAAGACATTCAACCGCGGTTATACGGAACTCTTCCTTGACGGCAGACGAGGCAGATGGGCAGCAATGGATGCAGCAAAATCCATGGGAGAAGAAATAGGTACCGTCACAAGCCTTAACCGCGAGAAATCATCCATGACCATACGCCTTCTACGCAAAGACACTATCCTCAACAATGGAGACGGGTTTTCATTCGTATCGAAAAAAGGAGACGTATGCGGATTTCGTGGAGACGTATGCGACGGAAATATCATAAGATGCAAAAGTACATCCGATATCTTCATCGGAGCCACAATATATCGCAACATAAACTCAGCCTTTGAAAAGGAATTGGAAAGAAACTCATGCTCGAGATTGCTTTCCGTAAACGTCGGCTTCAGTGTTCTGCACGACGAAAACCATTGGACAGTCAATGTTTCTGCAGAAAGTGAAGACGGGCGCAAGGTCTTTAAATCGTATGAGGCAGGAGATCAGGAAGCGAACAATCAGGAAAGGATGCTTGAAATGGTTCACGGACAGATCGGGAAGAACACCGGTCACTATTCCTTCCGTGTAGATACGGTCTCTGTTACCGATACCCTTCCTTTCATGAGTGCATCATTCCTCAATTCCATAAGAAGAGATGTCGCAGAAAACCTTGATCTGATGCCTTGCGGCAAAAAAGATCTCCTCCTGAGGGATGTGAAGAACGGTGACAAAGACGATTGCAAGTTCCCTCAGAAGAAGACCAGTTACAAAAACAACATATCAAACCGGTTATCAGAAACCGTTTACAGGTCATGCGGCGCTGAACATGCAGAGCCGGCATATGAAATAAGCCATATTGCAGGAGCAGAACTCATGAGGACAAAGTACTGTGTAAGATATGAACTCGGAATGTGTCCGAAGCATCACGGTTGCAGAAATTCCGGTCCATTGTATCTCCACAACAACGGTCAGAAATTTATCCTGAACTTCGACTGCCGTAACTGCGAGATGACTCTTTCTGAAGCCTAGTGTTCCACAATCTCGAAGGCCAGGTCTACATCACCGAAAGGCCAGGACTGCCCGTTACACTTCTCAAACCAGTCGTAAGAAAGTTTTCCCCTCCAGACAATGTCATCTCGGACATTCAAAGGCAAGGTTATCTCCACTCCGTAACTTTTACCTGCCACAAAGACCTTCGCCTTACTGGTCCACTCCGTCTTTGTCCCTCCATCATCTTCAGTTATCATGAAGGCACAGGCATCGCTTTCCTCATACCAGTCCGACATAAGCATAACATTGAAGTCCTGAGGGATTCCGACCTGATTGCGCTTTACAACAACCATAAAATCTGTAACTTCAGGATCATATAGTTTCAATTCCGCCTCTGTAGTTGCAGTAAAATCGCCGATATACCCTATCTTTACGAAGAACTCCGATGCGCCTGCAAACCACGAGTCATAATTTCTTTTCATTGTAAAACTCTTGAGAACCAGCGACCTGAGAGTCGACTTCGTCGGATTGATAATGATGGTTCCGCCTCCTTCTCCCCAATCAGGATCTTCCCTTCTCAACATCTCCAAAGAGGTATAACCAGCATCGTCATTCCTGTTGATAACCCATACCGGCACCTCTTCCGCCATATCCTCATCCACCACAACATCCTCCACATGGCGGGAACCATCATCTTCAATCTTCAGTCTGTAACCTATGTTTGTCGATGCCCCGTCTTCCGGATCGAATGTGATGACAGGCATCGTTTCTCCATCCCACTTGTCGGAAAAAGGCCAGTAAATCTGCACATCCGATTCTGTAAGTGCACTCAGGAAACGGTCTGGATCCATTGATAATGACTTGGTTGCAGGCATCGACCTCACTTGTTCTTCTATCATTTTCCACAGAGGCATGTCATATGTCTTCACTGACTTCACAACATCATCCCCAACGCCTGAACCTGGGGACGAAAAGAGAGACTTCATCATATACTCCTCATCATATCCGTTACCGGAAGAAGATAAAACAGCATCATGTACCTCACCCATCTGGGCAACTTCAAACGGCACCATAGCAAGAATCTCCGCAACCTCATCAAGCCGCACGGAAACCACCTCTTCCTCATCTCCCGGAAACCCACCTGCATCATTATTCACCATCTCGCACGAAAGAACAAGAAAGGCCGCAAGCACAACTGTCAGTTCAAGCATCTTCATAACTTTGTCTTTTATGTGTAAAACAATATTATAGGACATATAATGATTTTCACACTGCAAAGTTCCTGAGTATTATCCGCATACACAAAATGTATGCGGATAATTTAAAAAATCGCACCCTGAAGCACTTCAGAGCACGATTTTACGTCCAAAATTTGTTCAATTTTTATAAAAAATCAAACAAAATTTTCTCAACATCAGCGACGGAAAGAGACAAAACGATGGCGATCGGAAAGATCCTGAATCACTTCGACGGAACTGAATCCCGCGTCACTATATATACGAGCGGTTTCCTCTCCAAGAGCCTCATTGATCTCCACGATGCAATATCCGCCTGGTTTGAGAAGCAATTGCGCCCAATCTGCGATTGCACGGTAAAATACAAGAGGATCATCATCCGATACGAAAAGAGCCAAATGCGGCTCATGATCAAGGACATTGGAGCGCATAAGAGACTTTTCCTTATCCATTACATAAGGAGGATTGCTGACAAGAACATCATATTGACGGCCGGATTCCAATACCGAAGGTCCTTCCAATACATCCGCTTTGACAAAAGAGGGGGCAGTAGCACCGGTGCGGACAATTTCCACTGAAAAGTCTTGGGAAGAAGCCACTGAGAGGGCACCGTCAGATATATCGACTGCCGTCACCTCGGCTCCTGGCATCTCCAGTGCCAATGTCCACGCAATACAACCGGATCCGGTGCAGAGATCCAGGACCTTCAGATTCTTCGGATATGCAGTCCTTAGGTCAAGGACATTCCTACAAAGAATTTCGGTTTCGGGACGGGGAATGAGGACATCCGGAGTAACGCGGAACTGACGGCCATAGAAGTCAGCAACACCCGCAACATACTGCATAGGCTCCCCCAACGCCATTCTTTCAAATGCTGCAACTGCCTGAAGTGTCTTCTCCTGAGGCACATCATATGTCGGTTCTATGATATGGGTATGTCTCTTCGTCCCGATATGATGCTCTAAGAAAGCATAGACCATCTCCTTCGCCTCCCCCTCCGGGTATTGCGTTGAAATAGTCTCCACTCCTCTCTTTATTAAATCTCTTAAAAGCATTCACATCATATCTGTCAGACTGATAGACTACTAAGAATTGTTTATAACAGTAGTAAGAAAATCAGTCATTGAAAGTCCTGCAGCACGTACCATCTGAGGTACAAGGGACGCTGAAGTCATACCAGGAATAGTATTGACCTCAAGGAAGTAAAGGCCGTCTTCTGAAGCAATGTAATCCACACGCACCAGACCGGCACAGCCCAGATGGGCATAAATCTTCTTAGAAACTTCCTGAATCTCATCGCGCAGAGAATCAGGAATCTGTGCAGGGCACACCTCACGGCTATGTCCGTTGTACTTAGCCTCGTAATCGAAGAACTCGTTCTCTGTGATGATCTCGATAACAGGCAGAGCAACATTCTCTGTACCATTGTAATACACTGCACATGTAAGTTCACGTCCGACAATCGCACTTTCGGCCATCACTGTCTTTCCCTCAGCGAAGGCAGCCTCTACAGCGGCATCGAAATCCTCAACCTTCTTTACCTTTGTAACCCCGAAACTGCTGCCTCCGTCAGTAGGCTTTACAAACATAGGCAGGCCCAGACGCGCTACAGCCTTCTGTGCAAGAGCGTCAGTAACCTCACCCTTCCTTACAAATATGTCATCTGCACATTTTACGAAATCCACATCCTTGAGATAACTCTTGCATGAGAACTTATCGAAAGTGATTGCAGCAACAAAGGCATCGCATCCGCTATGAGGAACACCTATCATTTCAAGATAACCCTGCATAAGTCCGTTTTCTCCCGGTGTTCCGTGCTGCATTATATAGGCATAATCAAACTTTACCTTGCAACCATCCAGAACAACTGAAAAATCCGTCTTGTCGACAGAGGGACGTTCATTCACAGGGATTACCACCCTTTCCCCGCAACCCCTGCGATAAGCGACGAGAGACCACTCCCCAAAACGGGCAAACATCTCATACACATCATATTTCGTCCCATCTATCTGAGATGCGGTAAACTCACCGCTTCGCACCGACACTTCCCACTCTGAAGAATCGCTGCCATATATCACTACAACTGACTTTATCATTTTTTTACTATTCAAAGAAATAATCCTCTTCCTCCACTACTGTCGCCATGGCATCTGCGTCGCTGCCGTCACAATTGAGATTCAATTCAACACCCATCGGTTTGACGAAACGGTCTGTCTCATACACACCCAAGGTTCCGTCCTGAAGGACTTTCTGCATGAAGATACCCCATATCGGAAGTGCCATATTGGAGCCTCCTCCTAAAGAAAGAGACTCAAAATGGACCTGACGGTCTTCGGCACCGACCCAGACTCCGGCTGTCAAAGACGGAGTATAGCCGATGAACCATCCGTCCGACTGGTCGTTTGTGGTACCTGTCTTTCCTGCAATTTCACCCTTGAGTTGGTATTTAGCCCTCAGACGCACTCCTGTTCCGCTGTTGACCACACCCTGCATGAGGTTTGCCATGAGATAGGCTGTATAATCACTTATGGCCTCCTTCTTTTTGTTGTTGAACTCTCCCAGGACATTTCCCATGCTATCCTCTATCCTTGTTACAAATATCGGTTCGACATAGACACCCTTTGACGGGAATGTATTGTATGCCGAAACCATTTCAAACACGGAAATGTCAGCAGAGCCCACACATAGAGGATTGACGGCATCCAGATAACAGCCCACACCCATCTTCCTCATCATCTCCACCATGGCCTCCGGGCCGTACTGTTTCATAAGATATGCTGAAATATTGTTGGAACTCTTGGTAAGTCCCCACTTCAGGGTAACGGTCTGGCCTATCCATTCGTCAGCATCCGTACTTTTAGGTGTCCATGTCGTGTCTCCTACCATGAATGTCTGAGGTACATTAACCACTTTGTCGCAAGGTGTCATACCTTCCTGCATAGCGAGAGTATAGAGGAAAGGCTTGATGGTCGAACCGACCTGACGCTTACCCTGACGAACATTGTCATACTTGAAATAGCGGTAGTTAGGACCTCCGACATAAGCCTTGATGTGTCCTGTGTTAGGCTCAATTGCCATGAATGCCGCACGCAGATGACCTTTATAGTATTTTATCGAATCATCCGGAGTCATTACCGTATCCACGTATCCCTGCTTGTTCCATGAGAAAAGGCGCATCTTCACCGGCACAGAAAAACTCTTCACAATTTCCTTTTCAGAAGCACCGTTTTCCTTCATTATACGATAACGGTCGCTCCACCTGCGAGCCTGCCTCATGAGTTGGTCTATCATTTCCGGTTCAACATCACTCGCAAACGGCTTGTTCCTGTTCCACCTCACATGGCGGTCGAAAGTCTTCTGAAGATCCTTTCCAAGATGTTCTGCAACAGCCTCTTCAGCATATTGCTGCATCTTGTAGTTGATTGTAGTATAGATACGGAGACCATCCCTGTCAAGATTGTATTTAGAACCGTCGGCTTTTGTATTCTTGTTCAACCATCCGTAGAAACCATCATCAGCCCAAAGTAACGAATCCACCACATAATCCTCATACTGAGCATAAGAAGAACGCTTAGGTTCCTTTGCATTCATGGTACGGCGAAGCATGTCTCTGAAATATGGTCCGACTCCGGCATTATGGTCCTGAACCTGATAGGAAAGAGTGATAGGAACCTGCTGGATGGAGTCTCTCTCTGCAGCAGTTATGAAACCGTTCTGTTCCATACGTGATATCACCAGATTTCTTCTTTCGAGAGAGCGTTCCGGATTTATGGCAGGATTGTATCTGGTAGGCTTGTTGACCATTCCGACCAGAGTCGCAGCCTCTTCCACTGTAAGGTCTATCGGAGCCTTTCCGAAAAATGTCTGTGCCGCCGCCTTGATACCATAGGCGTTGCTGCCAAAGAAGACCTGGTTCATATACATGTTCATGATCTCATCTTTGGTATAACTCCTCTCAAGTTTGACCGCAGTCACCCACTCCTTGAGTTTTGTCCACACCATCTTGAACATGGATCCACCCATATCCTCACGAGGATATAGAGTCTTTGCCAACTGCTGTGTTATCGTACTTCCGCCACCTTGACTCGAACTTCCTCCCAGAAGTGTCTTTACAAGTACTCGTGCAAGACTCTCGAAATCAATGCCGGAATGTTTGTAGAAACGGGAGTCTTCTGTAGCGACAGCAGCATGTACCAGATTCGGAGACAATTCCCCGTAACTCACATAAGACCTGTTCTCAATATGGAATGTAGTAAGTATCTCACCATCCTCTGCTATTACCTGCGTGGCGAGTTTGCTGTCTGGGTTTTCCAGTTCTTCAAATGAAGGGATGTCTGCAAGTGCCCATACAAGGCCTATAAGAGACACTACGAGCAGAACGGGAACTGTAAAAAGAACCCAGAACCACTTGATTATCTTTTTTCTTGTTGCTTCTGTCATAACTATATGCCGGACAAAATTTTTATAAACATGTCACCTTTAGGTGACCCCTTTATACAGAGGGCTTCAAACTGACAAAATTAACAACAAAATTTGGAAAATTGCCCCAAAAGTGGCTTACTTTGCACTTTCTTTTGAAAAAATGGAGAAAAGAGCATGAAGGAAGGACAGAATCTTGTTATCGTGGAGTCTCCGGCTAAGGCTGGAACAATTCAGAAATACCTTGGAAACGACTATATCGTAAAGTCTAGTTTCGGACACATCAGAGATCTTCAGGACAGCGAACTGAGCATAGACGTAAAAAACGGATTCGCTCCGCAGTACGTCATACCGTCTGACAAGAAGAAGGTCGTGTCGGAACTGAAGAAGGCAGCAAAGGAAGCATCAACAGTATGGCTTGCATCCGATGAAGACCGCGAAGGAGAGGCCATATCCTGGCATCTTTTCGAGACTCTGGACCTTGATAAGGAGAACACCAGACGCATTGTATTTCATGAGATTACAAAACCGGCAATCCTCAATGCAATAGCAAATCCACGCGAGATAGACATGAGTCTGGTAAATGCCCAGCAGGCCCGTCGTATTCTTGACCGCCTCGTGGGCTTTGAATTATCACCTGTCCTCTGGAGAAAGATCCAGCCTAAACTTTCTGCCGGAAGGGTACAGTCTGTCGCACTTCGCCTGGTTGTGGACAGAGAGAGGGAGATTCTCGCATTCAACAGCGAACAATATTATAAGGTAGATGCACTTTTCCATCCTGAAGGCACTCCGGAGAAGACTCTGGTAAAGGCAACGCTCGACCGCAGGTTCCCGGATCTTGAATCAGCACAGGCTTTTCTCGAAAGATGTATCGGAGCATCATTCTCCATCTGTGGAATAGAAAAGAAGGAGGGTAACAGATATCCTGCCGCACCATTCACGACTTCAACGCTCCAGCAGGAGGCTGCAAGAAAACTCAGAATGTCTGTAAGCCAGACCATGAGTGTAGCACAAAGACTTTATGAGCACGGACTCATCACCTACATGCGTACCGACTCTACAAATCTGTCTTCCCTCGCGATAAACACAGCAAAACAGTTCATCTGCAATAACTTCGGAGAAGAATATTCGAAAGTAAGACAATATAAGACCAAGGCCAAGGGGGCTCAGGAGGCCCATGAAGCCATCCGTCCCACATACATAGAGAACACCTCCATCGAGGGAACTCCTCAGGAGCAGAAACTCTATGAACTCATATGGAAACGTACCGTAGCATCACAGATGTCTGATGCAAGGATACTGAAGACAGACATAAAGGTCTCTTCCGACAAGGGAGAGGAGAAATTTAGCGTACAGGCAAGTCAGGTTCTTTTCGACGGATTCCTCAAACTCTATATGGAAGGTTCGGACGAACAGCAGCAGGATGACGAGATGGTGATACTCCCGGAAATGAATATCGGAGACATGATGTTCGAAAACGGCATCACAGCAGAATGTAAATTTACCGCTGCTCCTTCACGTTACTCTGAGGCTACTCTGGTGAAGAAACTCGAAGAACTCGGTATCGGCCGTCCTTCAACATACGCTCCTACAATTTCTACCCTTACAAAAGGACGCGGATACATCGTAAAAGGCGACAAGACGGGAGAAAAACGTCAGGTGACAAACCTCAGTCTGAAAAACGGAGTCATAAAGACTGCTGAAAAGGCAGAAACTGTAGGGTCCGAAAAGGGAAGACTGCTCCCGCAGGATATCGGAATGATCGTAACAGACTATCTGGTAAAGAATTTTCCGGATGTTCTGGATTATAAGTTCACGGCTACCGTCGAGGAGGATTTTGACAAGATTGCAGACGGAGACATGGTATGGAACAGTGTCATTTCGGATTTTTACGGTCCGTTCCATACAAAGGTACAAGAAACACTCAGCAACAAGGAATACAGCAATGTGAGCCGCGAACTAGGAGTAGATCCGAAGGACGGCCAGATGCTTGTCGCACGCTTCGGACAATACGGTCCTTATGTACAGAAGGGAGATGGAGAGAACAAGCAATATGCAAGTCTGGCACCGGGACAACTCATAGAAAGCATCACCCTGGATGACGCCCTGAAACTTTTTGAACTTCCGAGAACAGTAGGTCAGTTGAACGGTATCGACATCATATGTACAAAGGGACGCTTCGGACCATATATGAAGTATGGAGATAAGAATGTGTCACTACCACGCGGTACAGATCCTCTGAAAGTCGACTTGGAAACATGCATCAGACTTATCGAAGACAGCATGAACAAAAAGTCTGGAGGAATCATTGCTGAGTACAAAGACAGTGATATTCAGGTGATTGACGGAAACTACGGACCATACATCAAGCACGCCGGAGGTAACTATAAAATTCCCAAAGATACCGATCCCGCAACGCTTACAGAAGATAAGTGCAAGGAAATAATAGCCAACTCCGAGCCTACAGGACGTAAAAAAAGACGCAAATAATATTAAAAAACTTAAATTTTCGACCGCTTTTTTTGACATTTTCATATTTGTCATTAAATTAGCGGTCGGATTTTGTTATAAACTATCAGACTATGTCAAACTATCAGATCGACCAGATTGACCAGAAAATACTTTCTTATCTGGTAAAGAACGCACGTATGCCGTTTCTGGAAATTGCAAGAGAGTGCAATGTATCAGGAGCAGCAATCCATCAGAGAGTCAAGAGACTTGAGACCAACGGAGTCATTACCGGTTCCCGACTTCTTGTCAAGCCACAGGCTCTAGGACTGAACGTATGTGCATACGTAAGTGTATCACTTTCAGAAGCGAACAAATACCCTGAAGTGATAGAAGCATTCAAAAAGATTTCAGAAGTGGTGGAGTGTCATTTTGTCACCGGCAAGCACAACCTCCTCATCAAGATCTACTGTTTCGACCATGACCACCTCATGCAGGTACTCCTGAACACGATTCAGAAGATTCCTTATGTACAGCAGACCGAGACCCAGATTTCCCTTGACCAGGCCATAGAACGTCAGGTGTGGGTAAAGGAATATCAGAACACAAGTTTCTCTGCCAGCGTCAAGAAAAAGAAGAAAGAGACAAAATAGCACGCGCCAGGATAAGGTCGTCCTGAGTCGTTATCTTTATATTAAACCTCTCCCCCATTACGTAGGAGAGGTTTTTTCCTTGCTTTTCGACCACCGACGCATCGTCAGTAAATGAAGTGTCATAAGCCTGAGAATAGGCGTCCTTCAGTATTTCGGAATGAAATATCTGAGGCGTCTGGGCTCCATACAATACAGACCTATCCACCGATATACCTGGCTTGGCCACCAATGTATCTCCCTGCTTTTCAAGCACTTTTATCGTATCTACGCATGGCATGACCGGTATGAGAGCCTGTTTCTCTTTCGCTTGCCTGAACATATCCGCGACAAGTCCTTCGGAAACAAGAGGGCGTACACCGTCATGTACGGCAACAACTGCACCTGCAGGAACCTTTTCCAAAGCATTTCTGACAGAATGGAAACGGGTGATCCCACCTTTTACAAGAATCTGAGGACATGTGAAATTCCTTTCCAGACAATAAGCCCTCCAATACGACATATGGGCCTCAGGCAGCACTGTGATCACAGATACGTCAGGACATGCCTTCAGGAAAACTTCGATGGTCATCTGCAGAATCGCTTTTCCGCCCAGTTCTATAAACTGTTTCGGCAAGTCAGCACCCATTCTGGTTCCGCTTCCTGCAGCCATCACTATCACGTATTTCTTTCTATCCATAAGTCGAAAAAAGTTTTCACAAAAATAATAAATTTTGTAATTTTACGCCCTAATATCTAATTGAGAAAAAACGAATAAGAAATATGGCATTTTCATTCTTGACACAGGAGATTGCGATGGACCTCGGAACGGCCAACACCGTCATCTTTCAGAACGACCAGATAGTTCTGGATGAACCGAGCATCGTTGCAATCGACAACAATACAGGCAAGGCCATCGCCCTCGGACAGAAGGCGAAACTTATGCAGGAAAGAGAGAATCCGGGAATCAAGACAGTGCGCCCGATGAAGGATGGCGTGATTGCAGACTTCAATGCGGCGGAAATGATGATACGTGGATTTATCAAGCAGGTAAACAGCAAACGCAGATCGATATTTACCCCGAACATCAAGATGGTAGTCGGCATCCCTTCAGGATCTACAGAAGTGGAGATCCGTGCCGTACGAGACTCATCCGAACATGCCGGCGGCCGTGACGTCTACCTGATCTATGAACCTATGGCCTCTGCCTTAGGTATAGGACTCGACGTAGAGGCACCTAAGGGCAACATGGTTGTGGATATAGGAGGAGGTACTACAGAAATTGCCGTCATCTCTTTGGGAGGTATCGTGGTCCAGGATTCAATCAAGGTTGCAGGAGACGTATTCACAAGCGACATCCAGCAGCATCTCCGCCAGCAGCACAACATCAGAGTCGGACAGATCACAGCCGAAAAGATCAAGATTGCAATCGGAGCCGTACTCCCGGATCTTGACGACGAACCGGAACCATATGCAATCACAGGACCGAACCTTATGACCGCCCACCCTGTTCATGCAACGATCACTTATCAGGAGATTGCTCATTGCCTTGACAAGTCCGTAGCAAGAATCGAAAGCGGAATCATACATGTGCTCGAGCAGACACCTCCAGAACTCTATTCGGACATCGTGGAAAACGGAATCCATCTTGCTGGCGGCGGCTCACTCCTGAGAGGACTTGCAAAGCGCCTTACAGAAAAGATCAACATACCGTTCTATGTAGCAGAGGATCCCCTCAGAGCAGTTGCAAGAGGTACATGCCTCGCACTCAAGAATACAGAGAACTACACATTCCTCATGAGGTAGAATCTTGCGTAAAAGCAATCTCATATATCATCTGATCAATGCAGTCATCTTCGTTCTTCTGGAGATGGCTGCATTGAATATGCTCAAGAGCAATGGTACCATTCAGGGTATGTGGATGTCCAGAGGTGCCCAGAAAATAATGGAATTCGTCTGGGGTGGTACCCAGAACCTGTCGGACTACTTTTCCCTCAAGGAGCAGAACGACGCCCTCGCCCAAGAAAACCACGAACTAAGGCTCCGCATCGAACAGATGGAATCCATATTGCCGGAAGACGGTATCATGAATATTTCCGACAACATATCAGGAAATTATCGGTTCATTTCGGCAAAGATATCCAAGATAAGCAACAACTCCCAGCATAACTACATGATTATCGGAAAAGGTTCTGAAGACGGGGTTACGGAAGGATCCGGAGTGATTACAGGAAAAGGAGCAGTCGGTATAGTCGATGCCGTCAGCAGACACTACGCATATGCAAGGTCATTCAAGAATCATGAAATGAACATCAGCGCCCGTCTCGGCAAGGACGGAGCGGTCGGTCCTCTGGCGTGGGACGGAATAACCGGCGATGGGGCTATTCTCAAGGAAATTCCGCATCACGTGGAATTCTCCAAGGGAGACACTGTATACACAAGCGGATATTCATCTATATTTCCACCAGATATCCCCCTTGGAGAAGTGGGAGAATCAAAGATTGTGAATGGAGCAACCTACGAAATCAAGGTAAGGCTATTTGAGGATTTCGGAGCCTTGAGATATGTGACCATCGTCGAAAACATGGGAAAGGAAGAAATGAAGGAACTGGAGGACAGGCTATGAAGACACAGAATTTCGGATTATTTTATTTCCTGATGGTGCTTGGTCAGATGGCCCTCTGCAATTTTGCAGATTTCGGTCCGTATATAATGCTGACAATGCTTCCTGCAATGATAATCTGCATACCCCTTACTGTCGGCACACCATTGTGCCTTCTCATTGCCTTCGGAACAGGACTATCAGTGGATTGGCTTTCCGAAGGTATCATAGGGATAAACGCAGCATCTCTTATACCGGTAGCGCTCATGCGCAAGCCTTTGATCCGTTTCTTTCTGGGAGAGGACATCATAACAAGAAGTGACGGATTCTCATTCAGGAAAAACGGAATCACGAAAATTTCATTCATATTGCTGATATCCACTCTCCTTTTTCTAGGAATATATGTAATCCTTGATGGAGCAGGAACAAGACCATCCTGGTTTAATATTACCAGAATATCTGTTTCGCTTGCATGCAATTACGTACTTGCACTCATTGTAACTAACATTCTTACGGTCGATGACCGCAAATAGGAGGGACAGGAATGAAACTCAATAGAGAAAACAAACTCCTGATAGGACTCTGTACAGCGGCATTGATACTTATCGCAAAACTTTTCAGCATCCAGATACTGGAAGACAAGTACAAACTGTCCGCAGAAAACAATACGATGGTATATACTACCATCTACCCGACCCGAGGTATCATATACGACCGTAACGGCAACATACTTGTCGGTAACAAGGTGGCATATGACCTCATGGTAACTCCGAAAGAGGTGGAAAAATTCGACACTCTGGCCCTCTGCAATGTTCTGGACATAACTCCGGAATTCGTCAAGGAAAAGATGGACGAGTTCTATAGGAACCGCCGAAGGATCGGTTATCAGTCTGTGGTGATGATGAAACAGATTCCACCGGAAACATATATGAAGTTTGCGGAGGTGGCCTATAAGTTTCCCGGGTTCAGAGGACAAGCCAGAAGCATAAGGGAGTACCCGTTCAATGCCGGAGGCAACCTCCTGGGTTATGTATCAGAAGTCAATGCCAACTATATCGAAAGGCACCCCGATGAATACAAATCCGGGGACTATGCCGGAATGACGGGAATAGAAGCAGCGCGTGAAAAGGAACTCCGTGGTGAAAAAGGCTATAACATCTGGCTCAGGAACTCCAGAAACAAGATCGAATCAAGATACCGCGACGGAGAATTGGATAAGGAAGCCGTACCTGGTGACGATATAATGACAACCATCGATGCGGAACTCCAGCATTACGGCCAGATGCTCATGAACAACAAAGTCGGCAGCCTTGTAGCGATTGAGCCATCTACAGGAGAGATACTTACCCTGGTATCCAGCCCAGGTATCGATGTAGATCAACTCGCAAACATAGGACAACATTACAAGGACATATCCACAGACCCGTACAAACCCATGTTCAACAGAGCAGTACAGGCTTCATACCCTCCAGGATCGGTATTCAAACTTGTAAATGGTCTGATAGGCCTGCAGGAAGAGGTATTCACACCGAATACCCAATATCCTTGCAACATGGGATATCACTTCGGCCGCAACAAACTGGGATGTCATGCCCACAAGTCCCCTCTGAACTTTGAGGAATCCATAATGATGTCATGCAACGCATATTATTGCTATGTACTTCGTGCGCTTTTGGAGAATCCGAAATATGATTCCATCGATGAGGCTATGGACAAGTGGAACGAATATGTTAAAAGTTTCGGTTTCGGCAATAAATTAGGAAGCGACTTCCCGTCCGAACTGGGAGGTAACATTCCTGACTCGAAGTATTACAACAGAGTCTATAGAAAGGGAGGATGGAAGGCGACAACAGTGATTTCCCTTTCAATCGGACAGGGAGAGATCGGCTGTACACCTCTGCACCTGGCAAATCTATGCGCCACCGTGGCAAACAGAGGCTTCTACTACACACCTCATATCATCAAGGATTCGGAAAACGTGACAATCGACCAGAAGTACAAGGAAAAGAATTATACCATGGTGGATACCACCCATTTCCATAAGGTAATAGGAGGAATGTACAGAGCAGTCAACAGCGGCTATGGCTCCGGAGGTACCGCCAGCGTTGCAGCAGTAGAAGGACTGGAGATATGCGGAAAGACAGGAACAGCGCAGAATCCGCATGGTAACGACCATTCGGTATTCATCTGCTTTGCACCTAAGGACAATCCTAAGATAGCCGTAGCGGCATATGTAGAGAACGGTGGATTCGGAGCAACATGGGCAGCACCTATAGCATCTCTTCTCACTGAAAAATATCTCACAGGAGAGATAAGTGACAGCCGCAAGGCGCTTGAAGAAAGAATGTTGAGCGGAGACTTGATGGACAGGGTAAAGGTAAGATAAGTATGAGAAGTGCAGGAGGATACAGAAACAGAGGTATTGCGAAGACCATAGACTGGAGTCTGGTCTTCTGCTGGCTTATACTCATCTTCATAGGCTGGGCAAACATTTACGCATCTGTACATGCATCAGACCCTGCATCCATATTTGATTTTGCCAGCAGAAGCGGTAAGCAGTTCGTATGGATGGTCACCGCATTCGGTATTGCAGCCTTCATACTCTTTGCAGTACCGCCGCGCATATACGAGAGTGCCTCCCTGCCCATATACGCCTTTGTCATCCTTCTGCTCATAGCAGTCATATTTCTGGGTATAGAAGTCAAGGGTTCAAGGTCCTGGTTTGAATTCGGCCCTGTAAGATTCCAGCCGGCCGAAATATCCAAGATATCAACATCCCTTATGCTGGCTGCCGTAATGAGTCAGTTAGGCTACAGGATCGGTAGATTGAAAGACTTCCTGGTAACAGCATTGGTGATTCTCGTACCGATGCTCATCATCGTCGGTCAGAGCGAGACCGGTTCGGCATTGGTATATGTGGGATTCATATTCATGCTGTACCGTGAAGGACTTTCAGGATGGCTGATATTCATGGTCGGAATGGCAATACTCCTGTTCATTCTCACGCTCACAGCATCTCCTTTTGTTGCTATATTGGTCCTCGCAGGAGTATCATCTCTCTGTATATGTCTTTATTCGGACAGGTTCAAATGGTGGATCATCGTATGTGTACCGCTGATAATACTTTTTGCTTTCCTGCCAGATATCATGGAGTCATTCTCATCCGCAATACCTACTGCAGCAGAAGGCCTTGTGGAAGAAAGCATATCCGAAGAGCCATCATTCATATCGAAGATCAAACCGTTATATATTCTCCTTGGAGCAATAGGACTGGCCATACCATTTGTCGCCTTCCGGGCTTTCAGAGAAAGGAACATGTTTACCCATCTGGCCGTCATATCCACCCTCGCTGGAATCGTACTCGTATTCTCCGTTAATTTCCTTTTCAACGATGTGCTTCAAGACCACCAGAGAAAACGTATCGAGGTGCTTCTAGGCATGAAGGAAGACCCTTCCGGAGTAGGATATAATGTGAACCAATCCATGATTGCCATAGGCTCCGGAGGCTTTTCCGGCAAAGGATATCTCAACGGCACACAGACGACATACGGATTCGTACCGGAACAAAGTACCGACTTCATATTCTGTACGATCGGTGAGGAATGGGGCTTCCTCGGCTGTGCCTTCGTCATTTCCCTGTATGTATTCCTCATCTGGAGGTTAGTAAAGGATGCAGAACGTAGCAGAGAGTCTTTTACCCGCATCTACGGTTACTGCGTCGCATGCTGCATATTCATGCATCTGTTCATAAACATCGGCATGACCATTGGTCTTATGCCTGTAATCGGTATCCGTCTGCCATTCATAAGTTACGGCGGCTCATCACTGTGGGGATTCACCGCCTTACTATTCATTTTCATCGCCCTCGACCGCAACGAGAGGAAGTATTTCTAGCAGATACTTTATTCTCCGAAAAGATACCTGTGCTGCTCTGGGGTAAGGGTGTCTATTTCGCAGCCCCAGTATGAAAGTTTGCGTGAGGCAACCTCCTGATCGATCTCCAGAGGAACATCGTTCACCATCATTCCCGGCACACGGCTCACCTTATCAGCATTATCTACCAGATATTTTGCACTGAGAGCCTGGATTGCGAATGACATGTCCATGATCTCCGCAGGATGTCCGTCTCCGGCAGCAAGGTTTACAAGACGTCCTTCCGCTATGATATAGACCCGGTTTCCGTTTTCCAATGTATATCCGACTATATTCCTGCGTGCAGGCTTGATGTCCTTTGCAATCTCACGAAGTCCGGCAACATCCACCTCGCAGTCAAAATGTCCTGCATTGCAACAGATTGCACCATCCTTCATCTTAAGGAAATGCTCTTTCACGATCACTGCATCACAACCTGTCACAGTAACGAAGATGTCTCCCACCTCTGCAGCCTGCTCCATCTTCATGACCTTGAATCCGTCCATAACGGCTTCCATAGCCTTGATCGGATCCACTTCCGTAACAATAACTTCTGCTCCAAGTCCCTTTGCACGCATTGCGACACCTTTTCCACACCATCCGTAACCTGCCACCACGACATTCTTTCCTGCCACAATAAGATTGGTCGTTCTGTTGATTCCATCCCATACAGACTGGCCGGTACCATATCTGTTGTCAAAAAGATGCTTGCAGTCAGCATTGTTTACAAGCATCATAGGGAACTTCAATGCCTTCGCCTTGTTCAACTGTACAAGACGGAGAATACCTGTAGTGGTCTCCTCGCAGCCACCTATAACATTCGGGATAAGGTCTACATATTCTGTATGCATGAGGTTCACAAGGTCGCCTCCATCATCGATAATGATGTGCGGTCCCACCTCCAGAACCCTGCGGATATGTGCTTCATACTCCTGCGGAGTGGCATCATACCATGCAAATACGTTCAGACCTGCATGTACCAGAGCAGCCGCAACATCATCCTGAGTCGAAAGCGGATTGCTTCCTGTCACATACATTTCCGCACCGCCTGCTGCAAGAACCTCACAAAGATATGCTGTCTTCGCTTCAAGATGTACAGAAAGTGCCACCTTCTTTCCTTTGAAAGGAAGGGTCTGTCTGAATTCCTCCTCCAGTCCATTAAGAAGAGGCATATGATGTCTTACCCAGTCTATCTTCAATCGACCGTCCTGCCAAAGTTCCGGATTTCTGATTTCGCTTGCCATGATAATTCTCTTTTTGTTATTGTTTCGGCGCAAAGATAGGATTTTTTGACCACAGTAAGTTTGTTTTTGCCACATTAACGGGGTTTTTGGCAACTTGAGTCTGAAATCTTTTGGCATTTAAGTGGCAAGAGGGTATTTTTGCATAAACAAAAGATAGCGTCATGGGACTTCTTACAGGAAAGACCGCCCTTATTACAGGAGCGACAAGAGGTATCGGAAGGGCAATTGCACTCAGGTTTGCATCAGAAGGAGCAGACATTGCCTTCACATACAGGTCGCAGCATGAGGCTGCACAGTCTTTGGTTTCCGAACTGGAAACATATGGAATAAAATCCATGGCGTTCGCGTCAGATGCAGCGTCATTCGAAGATGCACATAAAGTCGTAGAAGATGTCAAGAGTGCATTCGGACATATAGACATTCTTGTAAACAACGCCGGCATCACAAAAGACGGTCTGATGATGAGGATGGACGAAGCACAATGGGATGCAGTCATCGATACAAATCTGAAGTCTGCATTCAATTTCATACATGCATGTACTCCGGTCATGGCAAGACAGAGAGGAGGAAGCATAATAAACATGTCTTCGGTTGTCGGTCTGGCAGGAAATGCAGGACAGTGCAACTATTCAGCCTCAAAGGCGGGACTTGTCGGACTTGCCAAGTCTATCGCCAAGGAGATGGGACCTCGTGGAGTCAGAGCCAACTGCATAGCACCTGGATTCATAGAGACAGACATGACAGATGCCCTTCCCGAAAATGTCAGGACCGATTGGGAGAAACAGATTCCACTCAGACGCAGCGGCAAGCCGGAAGATGTTGCCAATGTGGCCGTGTTCCTTGCGAGCGATCTTTCGGCATACGTGACCGGCCAGGTCATCAACTGTTGCGGAGGAATGAACTGCTGATAATATTTATTCTTAACCATACACACAATCGTAAATTACAAAACCTAAACCAGGCGGCCTGCAGATGTGAATCTTCAGGCCGTTTCATTCAAAACATTAGATGCTACGCAAATCCGCTAATATTGGATATAAGGGAGATTTTTCATTACTTTGACGATGGTTATATTGATGATGTATGAAAGAGAGTATTTTGAGAGGACTGGAAGCGGCGGCAGACATACTTCTCCCCCGCCAATGCATCACATGTGGACAAAAACTTCTGGTGAACGAGAAGCATCTTTGTCTGGAATGTCTGTCAGATCTGCCACAGACATACTTCTGGACCATGAGTCACAATCCCATGGCAGATAAGTTCAATGAGGTAATACAGAAAACTCTGGAAGACATAGGCCATGAACCTTATGCATATGCAGCAGCATTGTTCTTCTACCACAGCGAGGCAGATTACCGCCTGATACCCTATCAGATAAAATATCACGGAAACATAAAGGCTGGACTATATTTCGGACGAATGCTCGGAACACGTCTGGCATCGTCAGAAATATTCAACGATGTCGATGTTGTGATACCAGTACCCCTGCATTGGACCAGAAGATGGAAGCGGGGATATAACCAGGCAGAGATAATCGCGTCCTCTGTCGCAGAAGCAATGGGAGTAACGATGAGGATCGATCTTCTCAAACGTAAAAGACATACAAAAACCCAGACAAAGATGGAGATAGAAGAAAAAGCCCGAAATGTTTCGGGAGCATTCGCTATCGACATGACTGCCATGAAGGAAATCATGAAAAACGGAAACACCATACATCACATCCTTTTGTTAGATGATGTCTTTACTACAGGCTCCACCTTGATGGCCTGCTTTCAAGCGCTGCGGTCCATCTTCCCTGCCACAGTCCGCATCAGCGTCGCTACACTGGGATTTGTTGCTCACTAAAAGATTAGCATTAAAAGCAGTGCATTCACTGAGTCAGAACCCAAACACACAAAAATCCCTCATAATCAGACGATTACAAGGGATTGATGTGCCTCGGACGGGAATCGAACCCGTACGGCCA
>JAZRGY010000123.1:0-28791 GCA_045644485.1 Candidatus Cryptobacteroides sp.
TATAGAGGATGAGCATCCCACCGGATATCATACCAGGCAGTGTAACCTTCAGACAGGTGCCATGTGTTGTTCCGCAGAGTCATGCTGACTATCAGATCGTCATCTTCCGGCTGCTCGTAAAAAACCACCTTGATCCCTTCAACCCTTTCTGCAAGTTCGCGGCATACCATCTGGGGATATTCCTTTGTACTTGGAATGCAATACTCCCTACCGGACCAGGGCTGGACAAGTACTCTAGCCACATCAGCCATGATTCTGTCAACTATGCCGCAGATATCATCTTCGGACCCGGTCCCTCCATCCCTGCAACTTTCCGACATCAGTTGAAACAGACTGTACCTGTCCTTCCGAGCCTCCTTCTCATACGCCTTCGCCTGTTCAGGCGTCAATCTATAATACTTTCCGCTCATAATCATATATAAGAGGAGGATGTACTGGGATTTCTAACAGTGATATCAGATTATTATCAATATGTTGATTCCAAGTACCACACTTTGGCACAAGCACTATTTACCTTTGCATCAGAAACTTTTAAAACGGAGGTATATATGTGGTTTGCAGTCATCGTATTTGTCTGTCTGGCGACAGAAGTTCTGAGTCATTTGTCGGGAGGTGAGATCCAGATCGGAACTAAACAGGACAAGGCCTAGGGATTGTATTATTTTTGTTGTATATTTGTAGGATTGGTGAAAATATTAAAACTATATAAATCACATATGACTATGAATAGACTTGCAGGAAAGGTAGCCATCATCACAGGTGGCGGAAAAGGTATCGGATTCGGTATCGCCCAAGCATTTGCAGAAGAAGGATCTAACCTGGTCCTCACAGGACGAACAGAATCCAGACTCATAGAAGCAAAGAACAGGCTTGAAGCAAAGTACGGCATCGAAGTGCTCCCTATCGTCGCGGATGGCGCAGATGAAGATGCGATCAGGAATGTGGTAGCAAAAACAATCGAAAAATTCGGAAAGATCGACACTCTCGTGAACAATGCTCAAGTATCAAAGTCAGGAACTCCTCTCGTAGAGCATACAAAGGAGGATTTCGACCTTGCCATCTATTCAGGTCTCTACGCAGCATTCTTCTACATGCGCGAATGTTTCCCATATCTTAAGGAGACAAAAGGATCTGTGATAAACTTCGCTTCAGGCGCCGGTCTCTTCGGAAAACTGGGACAGTCTTCATATGCGGCAGCCAAGGAAGGAATCCGCGGCATGTCGCGAGTAGCGGCGGCAGAATGGGGCCCGGACGGAGTCAGAGTAAACGTAGTATGCCCACTGGCAATGACTGAAAGTCTGGAGCAGTGGAGAGAAAACTTCCCGGAACTTTTCGAGAAGACCATCCAGGGCATTCCACTCGGACGTTTTGCGGATCCAAAGGAAGATATCGGACGAGTATGCGTATTCCTTGCTTCTGAGGATGCACACTATGTTACAGGAGAAACCATCACCCTTCAGGGAGGTAGCGGACTCAGACCATAAAGACATGAATCCCTGTTTTGCAATAGTCGACAGAAACACCCTCGAAAGCATCGCTCTCAAAGATATCCTTTGGGAACTCTTCAACCATGTCGAGATACATGCATATGATTCGATGAATGCCTTTATCCGCGACTCAAACAGGCACTTCGTACATTTCTTCGTAAGTTCGGAAATGCTATTCTCCGATTCTGAAGAATTTGACACTCTCAAACATATGACAACAGTCCTTACAGCCGGCCAGAGTCCAAATATCGACCTGTCCGGCTACAGGACTTTGGATATCACGGCAAACGAGGAGGAAATCGTAACAAGGCTCATGGACCTCCAGAAGATCGGACACTATGGAGAATTGAAGCCTGCTACAATCGATGACAGCCTGAAGAAAAACAAACTGTCAGACCGAGAAAAAGAAGTCCTGAGACTGATGGTCAAAGGAATGATAAACAAAGAGATAGCAAAAGAACTGAATATTTCCACAACGACTGCTATCTTCCATCGCAACAACCTTTGCGACAAACTGGGTACCCGTTCGATCGGAAAACTCACAATCTACGCCGTACTCTCCGGCATCGTAAGCATCAAGGAAATCTGAAAAGTTTACTTCTGTTTCTGCAACAAAATCATTTCCTTGTCGTCATATAGGTGGAAATGAACCTGATGAAAGACCCTATTGACATAGAAAAGATTTATGACTCCATGTCCCGAAGGCTGTATAATACCAGTCTGAGGATTGTTGGATGCAGTGCGGACGCAGAAGAGATAATGCACGACACCCTGCTCCAATACTGGAAATTTAGCAGGAAGCATGAAATCATGGACCTGCAGAAATGGCTTGTCAGCATCTGCATCAGAAAGTCAATAGACAGACTCCGGGAAAAGAACAGATGGAAAGATTTCATCGAGGCATATGAGGATCCTATGACGGAAGAAACAAATGAATCAGAAATGGAATATGATCCCGGACTCATACGAAAGGCTCTTTCGGAACTTCCGGACCATTATAGGACCATCGTCTCCCTCCACCTTTTCGAAGGATATGACTACAAGGAGATTTCACAGATAGTAGAAAACAACGAAAACACGATAAGAAGCCTCTACATGAGAGGCAGACAAAAACTGGCTGCGGCCTTGAAACAGAAAAAGTCATGACAGAACTTGAGAGATACATAAGTAAGAACCACGACGCATTCGACTCGGAACCAGTTCCGGCAGGAAGCAGGGAAAGGTTCATGGCAATTGTAACAGCAGAAAAAAGAAAGCGACGCATCAGGATAATGAGTCTCGCTATCTCAGGCATGGCAGCGGCTCTTGCAATCCTGCTTACAGTATGTGTCGATCCGGACATATCCAAGGAACTGAAGCGCCATCACACCAGACTGGCAGAAAAGGAAAATGAAATATTGGCAATGGTGGAAAGGGATTATCCTGATGAGACGGATATGGTAATCAACACATTGAGATCCATCATATCCGAGGCCATACCTCTGGAGGAACAGTTACCTGACGAACTGCCTGTCAAAGAGAAAAGCAGGATACTAGAAGATTACTATGAAAGCAAATATTCAGCCTTGGAAAGCCTCATGATAAACATAAGCAGAAATCAGTAAAAGCACATGAAAAGATTATTCGCATTATTTATCATGATGGCAACGGCATACTCCACAACCACAAGAGCACAAAGTCTCTCAGGTAAGGTTGTTGACGAATCAAATGCCCCATTATCATATGCCAACATCATCCTTCAAAGATCAGACTCAACATATATAGACGGAGCGGTGGCTGACAATGACGGAAGATTTGCAATAGCAGCACATCCGGAAGCAGTCAGGGTCCAGATCACATTCATCGGATATGAAACCCAGTACAGGAGTCTGAACAATATAGAGTTGATCCGGCTTACCCCAGATACGGAGGTTCTGGGAAAAGCAGTCGTGAAGGCAACTCTGCCAAAGACAGAAATCCACGGAGACGCTCTCGTAACCAAGATAGAGAACAGCGTGCTCGCAGAATCAGGATCAGCAAGTGACGTACTGGAAAAACTTCCGGGAGTGACATTCAAAGATGAAACTTTCGAAGTTTTCGGCAAGGGTACCCCTCTTATTTTTGTAAACGGCAGACAGATCAGAGACAATGCAGAACTTGATCAACTCAACTCAAACGAAATAAAGTCTGTGGAAGTCGTAATGAATCCTGGATCCAGGTACGATGCATCCGTCAGATCTGTCATCAGAATCCAGACCCTTAGGAAGCAGGGAGAGGGATTCGGTTTCGACCTGCGTTCTACAGTTTATCAGTGCGAGAACACAGACCTGATCGAGACAGTCAACCTGAACTACAGATATAAGGGTTTCGATTTGTTTGGTTCTTTGAACTATACCAGGAATGACTACTTCCAGAAGGCGAACATTACAGAAACTCTGCAAGGCCGCCAGATATTGAAGGTGGACCAGAAAGCAGTCTTTTCAGGAATCTCGAACAACCTGGTCACAACTCTTGGCTTTAACTATCAGTTCAATGAGAATCACTCCATAGGTCTGCGCTATCGCCCTGACCATCTTATATCCAGCAAAAACGGAAACCATGTACTTGCTGACGTCACTCTGGACGGAATCATTGATGATGTGAACGAAACAAAGGCTGACGGGTATGCCACCCCTAAAACCGACCATCAGGCCAACTTCTATTATAACGGTACCATAGGTAAACTTAATATCGACCTGAATACAGACTTCCTGGGAGGCAGATATTCAGAATTCAAGAGATTTGACGAATCAAGCGAAATTCAGGAAGACCGCACCCTGAACACCAGCAACTATATAACAAATAATCTTTATGCGTCTAAACTGATATTCACTTATCCGATTGCCAAGGGAAGCCTCTCGGCTGGTACAGAATACACATACACATATAGAACAGATGATTATCTCAACCCTGAAGGATATGTAGAATCCTCAAAAACTACCATTCAGGAGGATAATGTGAATGTATTCATGGATTTTATATATCCATTCAGTTTCGGATCCGTCTCTGCAGGGGTGAGGTACGAGCACATGGCATTCAACTACTATCAGGATGATGCATATCAGACAGACCGAAGCCGTAAATATGATAATGTATATCCGAACATATCGTTCGATGCACATGCAGGTAAGTTCCAGTTCATGTTGAGTTATGCAGTAAAGACGCAAAGACCCACTTACCATCAACTCAGAAACTCTGTCATATATCTGAACAAATATAGCGTGGATGTCGGTAATCCATACCTCCTTCCGGAGACCATACATGATATTTCATTCATGGCTGCATGGAAATATATTCAGTTAGGAGGAAGTTTCCAGCACACCAGAAATGCTATTCTTCAACAAGGATTTGCAGTTGAAGGAAACGATAAGCAGATCATGTCCAAAACGTTCAATCTGGAACAAGGTATCCCGACTTTGGTCGCATTTGTATCAGTAAATCCTACAATTTCGTTCTGGTCTCCAAGGTTCGGAGCAAGCATGGAAAAACAATGGCTTACGATGCGTTATGACTCGTTTGAATTCAAGTGTAACAAACCTGTAGTCCAGATCGAACTAAGCAATAGTTTCAACCTCGGCAAAGGCTTTACATTGAATGCAGATTACACATATACCAGTGACGGATATTGGAGGGACTTCAAGATTCTATCTCCTGCACACAAAGTTGATGTTTCGATAAGAAAATCGTTCTTGAATGATGACTTGAGTATTGAATTGAGAGGCCATGACCTGCTTCTGGCAAAAGATGCTGTCTTCACGCAAACGAAGGTATATTCAATATTACAAGATAATATAAGAGACACCAGAAAGGCTTCATTGACAATCAGATACAGATTTAACAGCACCAGAAGCAAATACAAGGGCACAGGTGCCGGAGAACAACAGAAAAGCAGAATGTAAAAATGAACATATTATGAAAAGATTATTATTGACACTGGTTTCTGCAGCAATTGCATCATTAACTTCAGGTGCAGAAGAAACTACAAAGACTTATGACTTCAAGGACATCACCAGCATCAATGCCGGACACGCGTACCAGGTTCATATCACTTATGGTAAATCCGACAAGGTAAAGGTCGTATATGATGATGACATGGAGAAGTATCAGACTCTTGACATCAGATATTCGGAAGGACGCCTCGACCTTTACGTCAAGCAGCGCAAGCCATTGAGAAACTGGACAAACAAAAACCAGATACATGTATATCTGGAAATGGACGACATTTATTCCATTGATCTTTCGGGTGCTGCCAAAGCAACATTTACAGGAGATTTCAAGACAGAAAATCTTGATATGGACATATCAGGTGCTGCATCGCTACATTCTCTGAGCATAAGTGGAGAAAGTCTGGAAGCAGATATAAGCGGTGCATCAAGTGCAAATGTCACAGGAAGTTTTTCAAAATCTGTCGGCCTCGACATAAGCGGTGCGGCTAAAATGACCCTGAATGCAGATGCAGAAACAATCGATGCAGACATAAGCGGAGCATCAAAACTAAGTTGCAAAGGAAATTTCAAGGAGTCTGACATCACATGCTCAGGCGCTTCCAGTGCAGAACTCGTCGGAAAGACAATCAATGCAGATTATGAATGTTCCGGTGCAAGTTCCATCGATGCAGAAAAGATGTTAGCCAAGACTGCATACGTCGAACTTACAGGAGCAAGCAAGACACATGTATACGCATCCGACAGACTGAACTATAATGTATCCAGAAGCAGTAAGATGACTTACTTCGGTGACGCTGAACTCAAGAACTTGAACAACGACACCAATGTTGTAAGAGGCAGATAGAACTAGTCGTTCTGACGACGGAGAGAGAAGAAGAACTGAAGTCCTCCCTCGAGACGATTGATGACACGCACAGTTCCGCCATGGAACTTGACAGCGTTCTTTACGATTGAAAGGCCGAGTCCGGAGCCACCTACATCTCTGGCGCGGCCTTCATCTATTCTGTAGAACCTCTCGAAGATCTTCTCAAGGTGGTCTTCAGGAACTCCTGCACCAGTATCGTAATATGTTATGTAACAGAACTTTTCTATGGTACTATAACATTCCAGATGCATGGTCACGCCATCACCGGCATACTTCAGGGTATTCTCTACAAGATTTCTGATGATCGTATAGACAAGGGAACGGTTGGCTATAAGTACAGTACCGGCAGAAAGTCTGTTCTCCACGATGTTGCCCTTTTCAGCAATCCTCTCATCAAACTCATCAAACACCTCATTAGCGATATCATACAGATCTATCTCTTCTTTCTTGAGTTTCTCAGAACGCTCCTCCATCTTTGATATCAGGGCCATGTCTGTAATAAGTTCTGTCAGACGCAGAGTCTGGTTGTATGCCTTTTCGATGAAAACCTGCTTCTTTTCAGAAGACATATCTGGACACGCTATTATAGTCTCCAGATAACCTCTGATGCTGGTGACCGGAGTACGGAGTTCGTGAGCGATATTGCTCGTCATCTGCTGCTTGAGTTTCTGGCTCTGGATATCAGCCTTCTGCTGACTCTTCTTCCAGACACGGTGGATGAATGCTCCAGCCCCGACAAGCAGAAGCCCCACCAGAATATTCATTATGATAAAAAGAGTCTTCATCAGTCCACAGGATTGAATATGTAACCATATCCCGACCTGTTGGTCAGGTAAGACTTATATTTTCCGAGTTTGCTCCTGATGCGTGCGATATGTACATCCACTGTTCTGTCAAGTACATACGGGGCATCCTTCCACAATTCGGCAATAAGGTCTTCTCGCGAATATATCTTTCCAGGATTTAAGGCAAGAAGAGATAGAACCTCGAATTCCTTCTTGGAGAACACAACCTTCTCTCCATCCACATACACCATCTTGCTTTCAATATCGATCTTCAGACGCCCACGCTCAAGCATGCCGGGAAGTTGTTCCTCTACAGGTGCGATTCGACGAAGAACTGCCTTCACGCGTGCAATAACCTCCTGGATCGAGAACGGTTTGGGTATATAATCATCTCCTCCTGCAGAAAAACCGGTCAGAAGGTCATTCTCTGAACTCTTGGCCGTAAGGAAGATGATAGGAATCTGATTGTGCTTCTCATTCCTGAGCACATCAGCCATAGCGAATCCGGACATTCCGCCCATCATCACATCCAGAAGAATCAGAGCATGTTCCGGACTCAGGACCTCAAGGGCCTCTTCTGCAGACGAAGCGCACTCCACCACAAATCCTGCATTTTCAAGATTGAACTGCAGAATCTCCCTGATGTCTGCCTCATCATCGACAATAAGTATCTTTCTTTCCATGATTACCACAATTGCTCCACAAATATAATTATCTTTGTCTATAAACAAGAAGGTAAAATGAAGTTTATCCACATATCTGACCTGCATATAGGAAAAAGAGTCAATGAAAAATCCCTTGTAGAAGAACAGGTCCATATCCTGAACCAGATCTGCGACATTGTGGAGAGCCGGAAGCCTGATGCGGTTCTGATTGCCGGAGACATCTACGACAAGGCCATCCCCTCTGGAGAGGCTGTCCTTATTTTCGACGATTTTCTGACAAGACTGTCCGCCTTATGCTGTCACATATTCATCACCAGCGGAAACCATGACAGCGCAGAACGCATCGCATTCGGCGCCCGCCTGATGGACAGCAGAGGCATACACATCTCTCCTGTATACAATGGTCCTGAGGCCCCCGTCACACTAAGGGACAGGTATGGCGATGTAGATTTTTACATGCTGCCGTACATCAGGCCTGTCAATGTACGTCATATCCTTCCTGAAGAAGAGAGGGAGAATATAGACTCATATGACTCGGCAGTCCGCAAGTCTGTGGAAATGATGGATGTGGACACAAGCAGAAGGAATATCCTCATCACCCATCAGTTCGTCACCGGAGCGGCCAGGAGCGAATCAGAGGACGTGAACGTAGGAGGTCTGGACAACGTGGATGCATCAGCATTCGACTGTTTTGATTATGTGGCACTCGGTCATCTTCACCGTCCCCAGGACTGCGGAGATGAGCGTATAAGATACTGCGGAAGTCCGTTGAAATATTCATTCTCTGAAGTCAATGACAACAAGTCAGTCACAGTGATGACCATCAGTGAAAAAGGGTCGATCACCCGCGAACTTGTCCCTTTGGTTCCCCTGCATGACTGGCATGACCTTCGTGGCACATATGCGGAATTGACAGCACGTGATTTCTACTCAGGAACATCATTGACGGAAGATTTCGTGAGGATTACATTGACCGATGAACAGGACATTCCGGATGCCATAGGAAAACTGAGAACCATCTATCACAATCTGATGGAACTCAGATATGACAACAAGCGCACAAGGGCGGGAAATGCTGCCATAGAGGGAAGTTCAGCAAGTGCAGAAAAGACTCCGATGGCACTGTTCAGCGAGTTGTATGTTAAGCAGAACGGAGACGTATTGAGTCCGCAGCAGGAAGAGTACCTGAAAAAGATCATGAAAAAGATTTGGGAGGGAGATAAATGAGACCGTTGAAACTTTTGATGTCGGCATTCGGGCCATATGCTTCTGCCGTAGAAATAGACTTTACACTTTTCGGACGCCAGGGACTATACCTGATATCCGGTGACACCGGTGCGGGAAAGACCACCATCTTCGACGCCATCACCTTCGCCCTCTACGGAGAACCTAGCGGTTCGAACAGGGATAGCGGAATGTTCCGTTCGAAATATGCGGATGCAAAGACTCCGACATTCGTCAGGCTCGAGTTCGAATACGACGGAAAGACATACACCATAGAGCGCAATCCGGCCTACGAAAGGTCGAAGGAAAGAGGCGAAGGTACCACTACCCAGAATGCGAACGCAACACTCACAATGCCGGACGGGGCTCCTGTTGCCGGTCTGAAGAACGTGGACGCAA
The DNA here is from genome assembly GCA_045644485.1 of Candidatus Cryptobacteroides sp. GTDB lineage: Bacteria > Bacteroidota > Bacteroidia > Bacteroidales > UBA932 > Cryptobacteroides. Next base: position 9,391 of record JAZRGY010000123.1, read on the forward strand.
AGATATATGACATCCTAGGAATAGACAGGACGCAGTTTTCACAGATTGCGATGATTGCTCAGGGAGACTTCATGAAACTCCTGTTTTCAAAGACAGACGAAAGGCAGAAGATTTTCCGCAAGATCTTCAAGACAGACTTGTTTGTCAAACTTCAGGAGATTCTCAAAAGGGATGCAAACGAACTCGCCGGACACTGCAGAGCGGAAAGAGCCGGAATCGTTCAATATATTGACGGGATAGTCCATGGTCCGGAAAGCGTGTACACTGCCATGGTTGTAGAGGCAAAGGCCGGAAGAATGAGCATTGAGGCTGTTACGGACATGCTTGAGTCCATCATCAAGGAAGACGAGGCTGCTGACAAGAAGTTTTCCGAAGAAAAGACTGCCTGCGACCAGAAGGTGAAGGTAGCAGAAACCAGGTTGAAGCAACTTGACGATTACGAGGGAGCACTTGCAAGGATAGCCAGAGACGAGACCGCACTTGCAGAAACCGTCAGTTTGCTGGAAAAGTTGCAGAAGATCGAGAAGGAAAGCAAATCAAAGGCGCCTCTGGCAGATGAAATGGCAAAGGAAATCGGAAAGATCGAAGGACTGCTGCCAAAATACGGTCAGATAGACGGTCTTCGTAAGAACCTTACAGAATTGAATGCATCCATCGGCAGAAAGGAAGCATCTTCAAAGAAAAAACAGGACGAGTTCACACAGATGTCCGAGAAATACAAGGAAATGTGTGAGGAATTCAAAAATCTGGAAGGTTGCAGGGAGAGGTTACTTGCCGCCCAACATGAGAAAGAGTCATTGGGAAGACTGAAGGACGGCCTTGATTCACTGAAAAGGGAAATCGGCTCATACAATACCGAGAATGAAATACTGGCCAAGTACCAGAAAGGTCTTGCCACCAGAATGTCAGAAAAGAGCAAGGCGCTTGCGGATTATGACAACGCCTATAATCTGTTCATGTCCGAACAGGCTGGAATAATGGCTGCATACCTTATAGACGGAGACCCATGTCCTGTATGTGGATCCAGAACACATCCGTCAAAGGCAGTCGCAGCAAAAGACGTCCCTAGCCAGGCCATGGTGGAAGGCCTCAAATCCAAAGTGGAAGATCTCGACCAGAAGGTCAGAAAGGGAACAGAATTCTGCATGGAGCAGAAGAACAAGACAGCGACGCTGCACGCATCCATATGCGGGCATCTGGAAGAGTTCATGGGAAGATCGGATTTCAGCGAGAAGACTATGGACACGATAGACGCAAGGTATACTGCCGTGGAAAATGACTTCAAAATGGCCGAGAGCCTGATCGGAAGTCTGAACAAAAGCATACAGAGAAGAGATGAACTGGCAGGACTCATACCTCAGCAGGAGATGCAGATAACCGCCAGGCAGACAGAACTGGCCGGTCTTGGAGAAAAGTTATCGGGAATGAGCGCTGAATCCAAGGCGAAGTCGGATCAGTTGGATGAAATGCTCAAGGAAGTGCCTTTCAAGACATACAAGGAAGCCAAGGACAAGACCGACGGGCTCAAGAAGGAACGTCTGGCAATTCTGGATGGAATAAAGAAGAGCGAAGACGATGTGAGAGAGTGCAAGGAGAAGGCTGCGACCTTAAAGGCTGGAATAGAGACTCTTCGGGAGCAGGTCAAGGAAGGCGTCTCGATAGACAGAGAATCAGAAGCATCAATAATCGCTGCCGAGAGTGCAAAGTCCACCCAGTTGGAAGCGGCACTGCGTAATACTCACGCCCGCAAGGTCAGGAATGAGAATACACTTGAGAATATTTCAAGAAAATCTCATGACCTGATGAAGATGGAAAAGGAATTCGCCATGAAATCTGTCCTTTCCAAGACCGCCAACGGAGACCTTGACGGCAAGGAGAAGATCATGCTGGAAACCTATGTACTGATGGAATATTTCGACAGGATCATTGCACGGGCAAACACGCGCCTCATGTCTCTGTCGGGAGGGCAGTACGAACTGAAGCGTCGCGAAACCGCATCAAACAACAGAAGCCAGTCCGGACTCGAACTGAACGTCATCGATCATTACAACGGCAGTGAAAGAAAGGTTGAAAGCCTTTCAGGAGGAGAACAGTTCAAGGCATCCCTTTCTATGGCACTTGGGCTTTCGGATGAAATCCAGTCAAGCGCAGGTGGAATAAGACTGGACACCATGTTTGTTGACGAAGGTTTCGGTTCATTAGACGAGGATTCATTACGCCTTGCAATGAACACTCTGGGAAGCCTCACGGAGGGTAACCGGCTCATAGGTATAATATCCCATGTTCCGGCACTCAAAGAAATTGACAGACAGATACTTGTCAAGAAGGATAAGTTCGGTGGAAGTAGGGTGGAAGTTGTCTGTTAAGAGCCAGTAACAATTTGTAACATTTATTTAACAGGCAGACTATTGCGGAGTTGAAAAATCTCTCTACCTTTGCACTCGGTTATTAGTTTTAGTGTTATTAATTATGTGGTTATATGAGGCTTCCTCGCGTGAGCGACGATGTCTCATTTTGTTTTTATACGCATATAAAAACAAAATGAAACATCCTCTAATCCCCCAGTCACCCTTGGTGACAGCCCCCAGGGGCATTTCGGCCCTGCACGGGCCGGTCGACAATGTCGACTTCGTTAATACTTCAATCGTATAAAAACAAAATGAAACATCCTCTGATTATAAAAAAGCCACTCTTCGGAGTGGCTTTTCTTGTATATAAGAGTTCGTTTATCTTACTTCCCTTATGATGTCCAGAGCATTCTTGCAGAGATTGGTGACAGCATCCCAATCCTTGGCCGCTATAGCCTCTTTAGGGAAAAGATTGCTTCCCATTCCGACACAGGTAACGCCAGCCTTGAACCAACCCTCGAGATTGTCCTTGGTCGGTTTTACACCACCTGTCACCATAAGTTGACTCCATGGCATAGGCGCCTTAAGTCCTTTTACGAATGCTGGACCAAGAACGTCTCCCGGGAAGACCTTGCAGAGGTCACATCCGAGTCCCTGCGCCGTACCTACTTCCGACACTGTACCGCATCCAGGGCAGTAAGGTACAAGACGACGGTTACATACCGGAGCAATCTCCGGATTGAAAAGAGGTCCCACCACGAAGTTTGCTCCCAACTGGAGATAAAGAGCCGCTGTAGGAGCATCCACTACAGAACCTATTCCGAGAATCATGCCCGGAAGTTCCTTGTTTGCATACTTCACAAGTTCGCCGAAGACTTCGTGTGCGAAATCTCCACGGTTTGTAAACTCGAAGGCACGTACACCGCCTTCATAACATGCCTTGACAACTGCCTTGGCAGTCTCAAGGTCAGCATGATAGAAGACCGGAACCATACCTGTCTCCTTCATTGCTGCTATAACCTGCTGTTTGCTGTATTTTGCCATTTCTATTGTTTATTAGATCTCCGATCAAGTCGGGGATGACACATCATTGCGGTCCGAGGGGCAATCTCTTAGCGTGAAACTCGTCCGGACCCGTCACCTTTCATGAGATTCTCGACCTCAGCGACAGTCACCTGATTATAATCACCGAAGATGGTATGCTTGAGGCACGATGCAGCAACAGCAAAGTTCAGAGCCTTCTGGTCGTCATCTGTATAGGTAAGGAGACCATAGATAAGACCACCCATGAAAGAGTCTCCTCCACCCACGCGGTCTACGATATGAGTGATATCATAACGTGGAGACTGATAAAGAGTACCGTTGCTGTAAAGAACACCACCCCATGTGTTATGGTTTGCATTGATGGAACCGCGAAGAGTGATGATCACCTTCTTTGCACGAGGGAACTTAGCCATAAGTTGGGTACATACGCTCTCGAATTCAGCAGCGTTCACCTCACCATGGGTCGCAGTCACATCAAATCCCTCAGGCTTGATTCCGAACACCTTCTCGGCATCCTCCTCATTTCCGAGGATAACATCACAACCTGCAACAAGTTCAGGCATCACCTCAGACGCTGTCTTTCCGTATTTCCAGAGGTTCTTACGGTAGTTAAGGTCGCATGAAACAGTCACTCCAAGTCTGTTTGCAGCCTGGATAGCCTCGAGACATACGTCTGCAGCACCCTGACTGATTGCAGGAGTGATACCTGTCCAATGGAACCAGTCTGCGCCCTCAAACACCTTCTCCCAATCGATCATACCTTTCTCGATCTGAGCAATTGAAGAATGCGCACGGTCGTAAACCACCTTGCTTGGACGAGCCACCGCACCTGTCTCAAGGAAATATATTCCAAGACGGTCACCGCCATAGATACAATGCTTTGTACCTACACCGTAACTATGGAGATCCTTAATGCAACTTGCCGCGATATCGTTCTTTGGAAATCTGGTTACAAACTCAGCCTCCATACCATAATTTGCAAGAGAAACGGCCACATTGGCCTCACCACCACCGAAAGTGGCTTCAAACTGCTTTGCCTGCGAAAATCTAAGATAGCCAGGAGTCGAAAGCCTGAGCATTATCTCACCGAATGTAATGACTTTTGCCATAGTTATAACTGTTTCATAATTTTTAATGCGGCAAAGATATAAAAAAATCCGTTACCGATAACGGCTTTTTGTTTCTTTCATATTTTTATAAAAACATCCAAATATTTTAGTATATTTGTAGAATGTAAGGAACGGCATGCAAAATGCATCCTTACACCTTTATTTAACATATTATAAAATGAGACTTATAATCGAACAGAACAGCGCAGAAGGATCAGTATGGGCTGCACGTTACATTGTTTCTAGAATCAAGGAAAAGGCCGCGCTCACAGACAAGCCTTTCGTTCTCGGTCTCCCCACAGGAGGAACACCTGTCGCAACATATCAGGAACTTATCAGAATGTACAAGTCCGGTGAGATTTCCTTCAAGAATGTTATAACATTCAACATGGACGAATATGTAGGTCTTCCGGAAGAACATCCGGAAAGTTACCATTCCTTCATGGCACGTAACTTCTTCGACCATGTCGATGTACCTAAGGAAAACATCAACATCCTCAACGGAAATGCAGAAGACCTCGCAGCAGAATGCGCTGCATATGAAGCAAAAATAGAGGCCGCAGGAGGTATAGACCTCTTCATGGGCGGAGTCGGAGAAGACGGACACATCGCGTTCAACGAGCCTTATTCATCTCTGGTTTCACGTACAAGAGTAAAAACTCTCACTTACGATACGATTCTCGTGAATTCAAGATTCTTCGACGGAGACATCAGCAAGGTTCCGACTACTGCACTCACAGTGGGTGTCGGCACCATCATGGATGCAAAGGAGGTGCTCATCCTTGTTTTCGGTCACAAGAAGGCAAATGCACTCAAGGAAGGCGTGGAAGGAGCATATTCACACAAATGCACCCTGTCAGCACTTCAGGCCCATCCTCACGGCATCATCGTAGCGGACGAACTTGCTGTCGGAGAACTTAAGGTAAACACATACAAATATTTCAAGGATATCGAAAAGAACAATCTATAAAACCATTAACAATACAACCCAGAGATCATTATGGAAACAGATTTCAGAGCAGTTGTCCAGAGTTGGCTGGACGGTAATTTCGACGAAGAAACAAAGGCACAGATCAAGGTCCTCATGGATACCGACCCTGTTGCGCTTGAGGATGCATTCTACAGAAACCTCGAATTCGGTACCGGCGGACTCCGCGGCATCATGGGAGTCGGAACCAACAGAATGAACAAGTATACTGTCGGTATGGCCACTCAGGGTCTCGCAAACTACATGAAGGCAAACTGCGAGGGTCCTCTCAGTGTCTGCATCTCATTTGACAGCCGTAACAACAGCCCTGAATTCGCTCAGATCACAGCAAATGTGCTTGCAGCAAACGGAATTCATGTCTACATATTCAACAAACTCCACCCTATCGCTCTCATGAGTTATTCAGTAAGAGCAAAGAAGGCTACTGCCGGCATCATGATCACAGCATCCCACAACCCTAAGGAATATAATGGTTACAAGGTGTTCTGGTCAGACGGAGCACAGGTAACTTCTCCAGTGGACAAGGATATAGTTGCTGAGGTTGCAAAGATTACTGACCCATCAATGGTAAAGTTCGAGGCAGGAGAAGGCGCAGCACCTATCGAGGTGATGGGACACGAGATGGACGAGGCTTATCTCGACTCTGTAATGACACTCATGCTTTCGCCTGAGGCTGTGGCTGCTCACAAGGATATAAAGATTGTCTATACTCCTATCCACGGATCAGGTGTTGAGATCGTCCCTGAGTTCCTCAACAGACTCGGCTTCGAGAACATCTTCCATGTACCTGAGCAGGATGTCGTAGACGGCAACTTCCCTACCGTAATGTCGCCAAATCCAGAAGAGCCTTCTGCTCTCGCCATGGCTGTCGCAGTTGCTGACCGCGAGGGTGCAGACCTTGTGATGGCAACTGACCCTGACGCTGACCGTCTCGGCCTCGCAGTACGCGACAACGAAGGCAAGATGGTCCTCATCAATGGTAACCAGACTGCATCAATCCTTACATACTACATTCTCCGCAGATGGTCTGAACTCGGAAAACTCGACGGAAAGCAGTATATCGTAAAGACTATCGTTACAACAGAACTCCTCCGTGCTATCGCTGAGAAGTATGGTGTAGAGGTTTATAACGTTCTTACCGGATTCAAGTGGATCGCTGACATCGTGAAGAAGAATGAGGGCAAGACTACATTTGTCTGCGGTGGCGAGGAAAGTTACGGTTTCAACATCGGAGAATTCGTACGCGACAAGGACGCACCTATCTCATGCGCAATGGTTGCAGAGTGTGCAGCATGGGCAGCCGCTCAGGGCAAGACCCTCTACCAGTTGCTCCAGGACATCTATGCTGAGTTCGGATATTACAAAGAGTCTCTTATATCCGTAACCAAGAAGGGTAAGGCAGGACTTGAGGAGATTGCACAGATGATGGTCGACTATCGCAACAATCCTCCTAAGGAGATGGCTGGTTCACCAGTAGTAAAGGTTGTAGATTATACAAAGCCAGAGGAGACAGGTCTTCCTTCTTCTAACGTTCTTCAGTTCTTCAACGAGGCCGGTGACGTGGTTACAGTCCGTCCTTCAGGTACAGAGCCTAAGATCAAGTTCTATTTCGGAGTGAAGGGTTCTGATGCTGACGCAAAGAACGAAGCGCTCAGAGCACAGTTCAGCAAATAATCGCTGAATCCATAATACATAATGTTCGCCGACTGCAGTTTATTTGCACTCAGCGAACATTATTATTTTACAATCTACTGATTACAAATATCTTAAAAAGAAAGGCCGTTCGCTGAGTCAAATTTTTCATGAACTCAGCGAACGGCCTTGCAAATTTTTGCAGAAGAACTATCTGTTCTGGATATAGTCGTGGATCGCGGCAGCGGCTTTGCGACCGGCTCCCATGGCGAGAATCACTGTAGCGGCACCTGTAACGGCATCTCCGCCGGCAAAGACTCCCTGACGGGTGGTTGCACCAGCCTCGTCTGCCACAAGACAGCCTCTACGAGTGGTTTCAAGACCCGATGTAGTCTTGGCTATAAGAGGATTAGGTGAGGTACCCAGAGACATGATGACTGTATCTGTCTCGATATCGAACTCCGATCCCGGAACCTCGACAGGACTGCGACGTCCGCTTGCATCCGGCTCCCCCAGTTCCATCCTGATACATCTTACTCCGGTTACCCATCCGTTCTCGTCACCGAGGATTTCCACCGGATTTGTGAGCATCGCAAACTGGATACCCTCTTCCTTGGCATGGTGAACTTCTTCCTTACGTGCTGGAAGTTCATTCTCTGTACGGCGGTATACAATTGTAGTCTCGGCACCAAGTCTGAGTGCAGTACGTGCTGCATCCATTGCCACGTTTCCGCCTCCAACCACAACAACCTTCTTTCCTGTATGGATAGGTGTGTCATAGTCACTGCGATATGCTTTCATGAGATTGTTTCTTGTCAGGAACTCATTTGCAGAGAAGACGCCGTTGTAATGCTCACCCGGGATGTTCATGAACCTCGGAAGACCGGCACCAGAACCGATGAAGACGGCAGAAAAGCCTTCCTCATCCATAAGAGAGTCTATCGTAACTGTACGACCTGCTATCACATTTGTCTCGATCTTGACTCCGAGAGCCTTTACTGATGCTATTTCTGCAGCGACAACCTTATCCTTAGGAAGGCGGAATTCAGGAATACCATATTCCAGCACCCCTCCCGGACGATGCAGAGCCTCGAAGATAGTAACGTCATAACCAAGTTTGGCAAGGTCTGACGCACATGCAAGACCAGCAGGGCCGCTTCCGATCACTGCTACCTTATGTCCGTTAGAAGGAGCGATTTCAGGCTTTACACCTCCGTTCTCACGACTCCAGTCTGCAACAAAGCGTTCAAGTTTACCGATTGCCACAGGTTCGCTCTTTATACCAAGTATACAACTTCCCTCACACTGGGTTTCCTGAGGACATACACGGCCGCAAATGGCTGGAAGCGATGAGTCCTGAGCGATTACTGCTGCAGCCTCTGCGAAGTTACCTTCAGCAACCCGGGCTATGAAATCAGGAATCTTCACGCTCACAGGGCAGGCAGCCACGCAACGAGGATTCTTACAGTTAAGACATCTTGAAGCCTCCAACTGAGCCTCCTCTACATTATATCCGTAGCATACCTCTTCGAAGTTGGTAGCACGGACCTTAGGATCCTGTTCTCTTACAGGAACTCTTGGAATTCTGTTTGCCATTATTTTCCCCTCCCTATTCTACATGTATGATGCTCAGTGGCATCCTTCTCTTCTGTAACATACATTCTCTGACGGCGCATAGCCTCATCGAAATCAACAAGATATCCGTCAAATTCAGGTCCCTCCACGCAAGCGAAACGGACCTTTCCACCTACAGTAACTCGACATGCGCCACACATGCCTGTACCATCGACCATCAAGGTATTCAAGGAAACGATAACCGGAAGATTCAGTTTCTTACAGGTAAGGGTCGCGAACTTCATCATAATCATAGGACCGATCGCTACAGCCTGGTCATAGACTTTTCCGTCCTCATTCACAAGTTTTTCAAGCATGGCGGTCACAAGTCCCTTGAATCCTTCCGAGCCGTCGTCTGTACAAATATACAGATTGTCACAGACTGCCTCCATCTCTTCCTTGTAGATGACCAGATCCTTTGTCTTTGCACCGATGATCACATCGACGGCCACTCCCCTCTCATGGAGCCATTTCACCTGAGGATATACAGGGGCTGTTCCCACACCTCCGGCGATGAATACATATCTCTTTCCTGCAAGTTCTTCCGCAGACATCTCAGTAAAATCCGAAGGAATACCGAGAGGTCCTACTACGTCAGCAAAGGCATCGCCTTCCTCGTAAGAACATATTTCTGATGTAGAGGCACCGATACGCTGTGTTACGATCGTAACTGTTCCGGCAGCCTTATCATAGTCACTGATTGTTAGAGGAATACGCTCTCCCTGCTCGTCAGCCCTCACGATAAGGAACTGTCCTGGAAGTGCTGCAGAAGCAAGACGTGGAGCCTCGACCTTCATACGACAGATGGTCGGAGTCAGCATATCCTTTGAAACTATTCTGTACATTTTTATAATGTTTTAGGTTTGTATCTTCAAAATCACGCAAAGATAACGAAAAATATCATTAACTTAGTCCATTATTTGACTTTAAAAATATGAGATCAGACATAGCGATTTTGGCTACTACAGCAATTATACTCGCCACATCATGTTCAAGAAACGAAGCATACCACATCGACAGTCTTGGAGTATCTGTAACTCCGAAAGAAAACAGGGAATACTCTTATACTGACAAGAAATCAGGATACTGGTACGGCACGACCCACCAGAAAGACCTGCAGTGGTATTCCGGATGGAACATAGCAAAGAAACGAATTCTGGCGGACTATACCCTTGCCATAGACGGAAAGGTTCTGGACAGGAACGATGCCGAATGTACAGTATATCCCGAAAGGCTTGTACGCAAGTGGGAAAATGTAACGGAGACCTTCCGTATGATGGATAACCTCCAGATAATCCATATCGACATGGAAACAGATGCACAAACCAGCATCACCCTCGACCAGACCCTACTGCAAGGATCTTATAAGACAGAAAATGGTGAATTCTTCATCCCTGCAGAGGCTCCGGACATGCGCATAATGGCAGCAGGAGACGGTGGAAAAGGTTTCGTACTTACATACGGAACAGAAGATGAATGTCTGTCCCTATACCATAAGTTCCTCAACAAAGGCAAGACTCTGATCAAGGAAAGAAAGGACAGAATCAATGCTCTGGTTACAGAATTCAACCCGACAAAGTCCAATCTCTCAGAACTGGACAAGGCTTTGGACTGGATCACCATAACGATGGACGAACTCATCACCGAGCAGCAGGGCAACGGAATCTATGCCGGCCTTCCTTGGTTCAATGAATACTGGGGACGGGACATGTTCATATCATTTCCTGGAGCATGTCTGGTAACAGGACAGTTCGAAGTTGCGAAGAAGATTCTCAAGGACTTCGTTGAACTTCAAGACACTGACCCTGCATCCGAGACTTACGGACGCATCCCTAACAGAGCGAATCTGGAAGGTGTCCTCTACAACACCACAGACGGTACTCCACGCCTTGTAATCCAGGCTCTCGAGGTCGCAAAATACTCTGGCGACACAGAATTCCTGCATGAACTCTATCCTGCAATCAAGATGAGCATCGAAGCCTCGATAAGGAACTACACAGACGAAAAAGGCTATCTCACCCATGCAGACGCCGATACATGGATGGACGTAAAGAGGAACGGCATTCCGGGTTCGCCACGAGGAAACCGTGCAAACGACATCCAGGCTTTGTGGTATGCCCAACTTGTCGCCGGAAGCGAGATTGCCGCAATGATGGACGACATGGGATCAGCAGAGGAATGGAGCGGACTTGCAGTTCATTTAGCAAGCAATTTCGAACAGGATTATTGCAACAAGGCTGAATCATACATCTATGACCACCTCAACACCGACGGCAGTACTGACCTCCAGTTCCGTCCCAATCAGTTATATTGTCTCGACCTTATCAACGACGATGAATTCAAACAGAAAGTGACAAGAAGAGCATGGGAGGAACTCGTGTATCCTTGGGGAGTGGCATCATTGGCTCAGTGGGACAAGCAGTTCCATCCTCAACACGAAAACTGGCATTACTACCATAAGGATGATGCCTATCATAACGGAACGATATGGCTCTGGAACAACGGAATAGCAATGCAGAGAATGATCGAATACGGACAGGTAGACGCTGCCTGGGAACTTTTCAAGAACATGAACAGACAGGCCATGCATGAAGGTGCCGTCGGAAGTCTGAGCGAAAATGCAGACGCACATCCTCGCGAGGGACAGACTTGGGTAAACCGTTCGGGAACCTTCCTCCAGGCATGGAGCAACGCCGAGCACCTGCGCGTATGGTACCAGCATTTCCTCGGTATCCGTCCGGACCTCCTCAACGGAGTCATCGTGATAGAACCCAAAATTCCGTCAGAAATAACATCCGTCGAGACTTCTGTCCGGATAGGTAACGGAACCCTTCATTACAAATACGCCGATGGCAGAATACAGGTAAAGTTGGAAGGCATCACTGCAGAACTGGACATACATGAATCTTCAGGACAGACAGATTCTCCTGTCTTTGAAGGTCTGGACTTCTGCATGCCGGATCCTCTCGAACACTATCCATGCTTCGATACATACCACGAAACCGCACTCACATATTAAAAAGACTAAAACATCATAATCATGAAACAATTGTCGTTTACCTTCATGTGTCTGATAGGAGCGATTACGCTTTCCGCTCAGAACAAACCATTCCTCGAAGATATTTCCTACTATGCGGAAAATCTGGAGATCTTCGAACTCAACCAGGAAGAAGGTAGAGCCTATCATATTCCGGAAAAAAGCATCCTGCTTAACGGAACATGGAAATTTGATTACCAGGAAACTCCTGATGCTGTCGCAAAAGACTTTTTCAAGCCAGGATTCAATGACAGGCGTTGGTCTGATATTCCGGTACCATCAAACTGGGAAATGCATGGATTCGGAGAGCCTCTTTTCAGAAACGTGCAGTCACCTTTCCCACACACGATTCCTCTCACAATGATTGACTCGCTCCAGAGAATCGTTGATGGCAAGATTCCAGCCAGCGAGAGAGACAAAAGATTTGCCGAGCGCAGACTTATGGGTTCGAAACCGACTGATCCTTATGCGATCAATGTACCTGAAGCACCTATGTACTTCAACCCGACAGGAGCATACAGAACGTCATTCAACGTCCCTTCATCATGGAAGGGAGACAAGATATTCCTTAGAATGGAGAAAGTTGCATCCGCATCTTTCGTATGGGTCAACGGTCATCAGGTAGGATACAATGAAGGCGCCCAGGAGCCGGCAGAATACGATATAACCGAATATGTCAAGACAGGAAAGAATACTCTTGCTGTACTGGTCCTCAAGTATAGCGACGGTTATTATCTGGAAGGACAGGACTACTGGAGACTTGCGGGAATATTCGATGACGTATGGGTATATGCCACCCCTCAGACAAGGATATTTGACTGGCAGGTGATAACTGATTTCGACAAGACATACATAGACTCGGATCTTTCAGTCGCTGTAGATGTAAAGGGTTATGAAACCGGCGCATCCGGAATGAAGGTGGATGCTTCGATAAGCAGAAACGGAGTAAAGGTAGCGGAAATGACCTCTTCAACCTTTGATGTGAAGGCAGGGGGCAAGAGCACAGTCACACTGAACACCACCGTAAAATCTCCGGAAAAATGGTCATCCGAGACCCCTGCCTTATATGACATGACCCTGACTCTTTCCAACTCGGAGGGAAAGGTTGCCGACAGTGTTACAAAGAAGATCGGATTCAAGAAGACAGAGATCATCGACGGAGTATTCTATCTCAACGGAGTCGCCTTGAAGGTAAACGCACAGTGCTCGCACATGCAGCACCCTACACTTGGCCATGTAATGACAGAGGAAGTCATCCGCAAGGATATGGAGATTCTCAAGCAGTTCGGATTCAACGGAGTCAGGACCTCACACTACCCTCCTGTGAACAGATATCTTGAACTCGCAGATGAATACGGACTTTTCATCATCGACGAGACAGGAGATGAGGCTCATGCCACAGAGTATGTCAGTAGTCTCCCTGAATTCAAGGAAATGTACAAGGAAAGGGTGAGAAGAATGGTTCTGCGTGACAGAAACTATGCTTGCGTATTGTTCTGGAGTGCAGGAAACGAAAGCGGTGAAGGCTTCCTCATCAACGAAGTTGTTGCTGAAGGAAAGAAATACGACCCTACACGATTCTGGATGTATGGAGGCAATGCTGCCGTCCACCCGGCAGAGGAGATTGTCGGACCAAGGTATCCATCTCCTATCGAACATGAGTTCCGATATGGATTCAATCCGCAAGACAGGAGACCGTCATTTATGGATGAGTATCTTTCAGTTGCAGGAAATGGTGGTGGAGGACTGGATGACTACTGGAGCGAGATATATGAGCATCCTAGCCTCATGGGAGGAGCACTTTGGGATTTTGTAAGCGTCGGAATAGACCAGCCGGTAAGATATCTCGAGGACAAGTCTCCTTTTGCAACTCCTGTAAACATAATGGGCCAGGCAAAATTAGTAAAAGGTCCGACAGGAAACGCGATGGATTTCAACAAGCAGGAACAATGGCTTCAGGTCTACTCTTCAGATAATGTAGAGATCGACGGCAACCGTCTTACCTTGACTCTGGACATCTATCCTCGCAGTTTCAACAGAAGCGGAGGATATATGATCACAAAGGGTAATAACCAGTTCGGTCTCAAGCAGAACAGAGCAGACAAACTGGACTTCTATATCGATACAGGAAAACGCGAACTCCTCACAGTAGACCTTCCGTCTGACTGGGAAAACAAATGGCACAACGTGACTGCCGTATATGACGGTGAAAAGATGAGTGTCTACATCGACGGAAAGGAAATGGGAAGCAGACCGGCACAGGGTAATATCAGGAATCTGCCTCTTTCGCTCTGCATCGGAAGAAATGAGGAAAGAAACGGACAGGATACCAATGAATACATCTGCGATGCGATCATAGACAACGTAGGTATATTCGACAAGGCTGTCATACCTTCTGAAGGATTCAAGGCAGAGGAATCTGTTCTCTGGCTGGATTTTGAAAAAGAGTATGAGGGTGGAAAGTTCTGGTCATGGGGAATTGGAGCCCGTACATACGGAAGCATCTGGCCGGACAGAACACCTCAGCCTGAGATGTGGCAGATGAAGAAGACCGTGCAACCACTGTCTTTCACCCTTCTGGATCCTGAAAGAGGAGTTGTCGAAGTTTGGAACAGGAATCATTTCCTTAACGCAGACTATTACTACACGACATGGACTCTCACAGCAGACGATGATGTTGTCGCATCGGGAGAAATGAACCTTGACATTGAACCGCTTTCAAGAGGAATGATTTCGATCCCATACAGCAAGCCTGAAATCATCCCTGGAAAGGAATATCGACTTAACATCAGTTCTGTACTGCGAAAGGACCAGATATGGGCACAGAAGGGATTCGAAGTTTCCTGGGAGCAGTTTGAACTCAAGTCATGGAACCAGCCTGAGGAAGTTCCTTACATACCGGGAAAGGTAACCGTAACAGAAGACAATGAGAGTGTGACCCTTTCGGGAAAAGACTTCTCATATAGATTTGACAGAAAGACCGGAGAACTTGTATCCATAATCTCAGGTGGACAGGAAATGCTGACAGAACCTATCAGGCTCAATGTCTGGAGAGCGCCTCTGGCCAATGAAGTGGATGGATGGAATGCATACAGCGCTCCACAGCCTAGAACCGGAGGATATGGCGGCATAGGACATTCAAACGTAGTCGCATCCTTATACTATTCTACAGGACTTGATAACCTCGGATACGCCGTTTCATCAGTAAGAGCACGCGAATTCGACGGAGGTGCTGTCGTAGACATAAGGGAACTTGTACTCCTGAACGGAGGTCAGGGAGAGACACGACAACTGGACCAGTATATATCAGGCATGTCATTTAACGGTTTTGAAAACATGTACAGATATATTGTGTACGGAGACGGAACAGTCAAGATACAACATACCATAAAGCCACAGGGCACAATGCCTGCATGGCTGCCTCGCATCGGAGTGACTTTCGGTCTTGACGGCAGTCTCTGCAATGTGGAGTGGCACGGAAGAGGTCCTCAGGCCAACTATCCGGACAGAAAGACAGGATACAGGCTCGGTATATGGAAAACTACAGTTGAAGACATGTATGAACCATATCTGATACCTCAGGACTTCGGTCTCAGGACAGACAACAGGTGGGTACGTATGACGGATTCGGAAGGCAAGGGACTGGAATTCTCTGTAGATATGCCGTTCAACTTCAATGCATACAACTACACCACAGAAAACCTTACCAAGGCAGTCTACACATATCAGTTGCAGAAAACTGATGACATTACATTCAACCTCGATTATGCAACCTCAGGAGTAGGATGTACTGCACGAGGAATCTTCGAAGCATATAAGGCGAATCCTCAGGAGTACAACAGAACCATTACGATCAGACTGATCAGATAATGGTGACTAACGATTCTCCACGTCCCTTGCTGGTCTACATGACCGGGGTCAGAGGATCTGGTTTTAAAATAAACTGATCATATACAGTCACTGGTTTGGATTTTTGAAATGTTTCCTTTGCCATTGAAAAATCATCTGATATGAAGGTCGCCTGAACAGAATGGGAATTCTGTTCCTATATGGAATGTATAACACTCAAATCGAAAAAGATCAGCATTAGTAACAATCCAATGGTAGGTTAAGTGTTGCTTGTGCGGTTGAGTTGCTACTATGCTCACTACCTTTATCTTTTTTTGGGAATGTGCGGAAAACGAAAAACCTCAATAGAATTGCTTCTACTGAGGTTTTCTGTGGTGTCACCGGGAATCGAACCAGGGACACAAGGATTTTCAGTCCTTTGCTCTACCAACTGAGCTATGACACCATTTTTGTTTTAGAACCACCCTATCTTTCGATTGGGATTGCAAAGGTAGGCATTTTTTTTTAACCTGCAAACTTTTTCCCAAAAATTTTCAAAATATTTTATCATAATGTTTTTCTGGGGCCTCGACATGACAGTAGTCAGCCTAGTATCAGACAAAAATCAAGGCATACAGTACATAAACCCAATGGGCAATGAAAGCGGCTACAAGGCCACCGAAAGTGTGCGCGATAATGGCTTTAGATGTGAGTTTACGGTAGCCTAATGTATCAAGCATCGCTGTATGAGTACTGAGATAGCCGCTCCAACACATTCCAATAGCCGTGAACACAGTAATAGCATTACCATTGATCCATCCCGCAGCAATGAAATTAGGTATCAGACCAAGAGCCGCACCAACTGCTCCAAGCGCAGTGATCGGGAAAGCGACAAGATGAGGATCCTCAAATCCAAAAAGCCAGTCAAATATGAAATTGACCTTTCCCGCCAGCCAAGGGAGCAGTTCCACACCCTCATAGGCAGCACCTGTGTAAGCCCCGGAAGCGGATGGTCCGAATGTAAGGAGCATCACAAGCGTAGAAATGATGAGAACTCCAGGAATTATGGCAAGACCGACATCTACTCCTGTACGTCCGCCATCAAGCAGAGCATCAAGAATTCTCTGAAAAAGAGGTTTATCCTCACTGCCTTTCTCTCTTTCTTCAACCTCCACTGCAACACAAACATCCTCATCCTTGTACTCCGGATAAGCCTTTACGACAAAATACTGCATCAGTCGGGTAGAAACTATACACCCGCACACTGCTCCGAAAAGTCCGATGAACGGTTCGGCATAGAATCCCTGACCAACCATAAAGACAATCACGAGAAGACCCATTCCGAATGCGGTTCCGAAATTAGTGAGAGAGATGAACTGGTATTTCTTGAAATAGGCACTGAACTTCTTGTCCTGAGCGAGGGAAATGATTGCAGGGTTGTCAGAAAGAAATGTCATCACCGCTCCCAGAGATGCGACACCCGGAAGATTGAACAAAGGCTTCATCAATGGCCTGAGGAGTTTCTCCAGAAGCGTCACAACTCCAAAATCAACCAGAACCCTGCCGAGGGCACCTGAAATCACACATATAGCCATAAGATAAAACACTGTATTCAAGAGGAGATCATGAGCAGTGTTCATTATGGTGTTCAACATGTTAGGGGTCCCCATCCTGTTACCGAGATAGAAAAACAGGGCAAATACCACAATAAGACAGATGATTCCGGAAGGAATCCTTCTGTATAGTTTTCCAAGTGGTGATTTCATTATTTCTTCCTTTTAATGTTCAGCATATTCATATACCATGTCAGACCGGCATCCACTATGGTCTGTTCCGGCCTCAACACAGTAGTCAACGAACTAGTGCCATCAGTATAACAGCAGTTCAGATGAAGACGCAGGTTCTTATAATTCTTCATAGGATAGAACTCAACTCCTGCTCCCGCACGCACCAGATCGGTTCCTGGAGCGACACAGAGATCTCCTGAAACTGTCTTGTTGCGATCATAGGTAGCACGCACGAATACATTAAGCCGATCAACAGGTTTCCATGAAAGTTCACCCATGACGGAGTAGTCATTCAGCAGAAATTCAGATCCTGACATGGCTCTGTTCATGATATCCAGTTCCAGAACAAAGTTTCCGAATGTGAATCTGTTTCCGAGAACAATGTAATTGATATATTTTCCTGGAAGATATTCCATAAAGTTCACTGAATACATCGTACCGAAGAAACCATGATGGCCATACCACATCAGATTATAGGCAAACATCTCCTTATTCAGTATATTCGTAGCGTTATTGCGGAAGGGACTTTCGCAGAACTGGACCAGAATCTGATCTGTTCCGGCAGAGGAAGTATAAGTACCGCTTACTCCCATCTGATAACATGCAATATTATTCCAATATTCCGAACAGAAATACAGGTCTATAGGCGCTCTGTCATACTCATACCCTCCGATCGCAACAACCTGCTTTCCCGCAGAAAAAGACCAGTTACTATACTTATAAGTAAGAGTAAGCCAATCTGTTGCATCAAAAAAGGATGCATTTACAAGAGGCTTGTTAAGACGCTGTCTATATGAATAGGAAAGAGCATCCGTCAGATTGCCGTCCATACGGATATTAAGATATTTCCCCTTGAACCCGCTGTTGCCGTCTATCTTCAGGTCATCAACATATTCCTGCATGTAATCAAGTCTGGTTTCGACACGAAGCGTCAGAAGTTCGCCATCCTGCGCAAATACAGCAACAGGCAACAGGGCAAAAAGCAGTGATATAAGATAAGGTTTCATAATTTTTTCAAAAGGTAAGTTTCCTGTCACTCCATGACAGGTTATTAAATCCGGCGAATTTAAGATATTTTTTTTAAAGCATATATATAAACACAGGGAATCAGAGAAGTACACAAGGATTTTTCTTAACCGGAAAAATTTTATTCATGATTCTTCAAAAATTCATATATTTACAAAATTATGCCTGGACAGACAGGATTTTAAAGATCAGACAGTGGCAAAACTCACCTACATATCAGTAATTCTTCCACTCAGACTTGAGTGGGAGCCTTGCTATAGTCTTCCAGAGAGCATATCCCCGGAAAATGTTATAACAGGAGACAGGGTAAAGGTAAAATTTGCCAACAGAACATACTCAGGAGTAGTAAGTGCAACAGACATAGAACCGGACACATCCGCTTCAAAGATTAAGGAAATCGAAGAAATAGAGTCAGAACTGGAACGTATACTTCCTGAAGAGATAGAACTTTGGAGAAGAGTATCCGATTACTATCTGTGCACGATTGGAGAGGTATACAAGGCTGCATATCCTGTCAGCAAGATAAATCTTGAAGAAGCCCATGCAGCAGCAATGGCAAGAAACAGGCAGAGAAAGGAAAGGATGCTTGAGTCCATGAGACAGAAGATCGTCAGACTGGAAGACAGACTCAGAAAAAAGGAAGAACTTTCCCAAAAGGCAAAAGATGGAACAAAGGCGAAAGCGAAATCTTCTGAAGATGCCGGAAAAGTCAGACAGGAACTGGATATAGCGAGAGAGGCACTGAGAGCAGCAGAAAAAAACATCGAAGCATCATTCAAACCGGTTTCATCAAATAAGATCGATTCAACCACAAAGGACATATGCTTCAATGAGGCCCAGGAAAGAACTTTCGTACAGATACAGGAAGCCTTCAACGCAAAAAAGCCTGTCCTGCTTCACGGCATAACAGGTTCAGGAAAGACTGAGATCTATATAAGACTGGCACAGAATACTCTGGCAAAAGGAAAGAATGTGCTATAACTTGTAC
>JAZRGY010000124.1:0-14257 GCA_045644485.1 Candidatus Cryptobacteroides sp.
TGCTACAAAATACGACGGTATCGATCTGTCGTCGGATGCGGTGTTGTCATAATACTGCTTTCCGACATATTTTCCGTGCCATGACACATAGGCAGAACTCAATGAGCCGGATGCTGAAGCAAACGGGCGCAGAGTAACCGAAGCCATCCCCACAAGCGACGGAGACATAAGGATATCCGTATTTTCAAAAGTCACCTGATGTTGTCCCAGATAATTCCAGTCATTCATATTATCGTACATCTCATAATACGCTATATAATTCCTTATCTTATTGGTTGACAGCGTCATATTTCCTCCCACCTGAAGCCATGGAAAAACCTTCCATGCAGCAGCCAATTCAAGACCACGACGCCACGATCGAGGAACATTCTCCTTGATGGCATATCCCACATCAGTAAGTTTTCCTGTCTCTATAAGCATATCCCAATATTCCATCATATAAATATTGGCAGACAGAGACAGGTTTTCTGATTGATATTCATATCCTGCCTCTATATCCAGCATCTTCTCAGGACGTATATCCACTCCCCTGCCAGAAACGCCTGCAGAAAGAGCCTTGTTGGCATCAAGAATAAGTTCCTTTATATCACTTCTTCCCGGTTCGCGGTGTCCTAAAGCGGCAGAAGCATATATTCGAGACGACTGACTCCATCTGTAAGATAATCCAGCCCTAGGGTTGAAGAATTGCCAGTTATCCCTATGATCAAGAAGGACACCATCATCCTCTGGGCCGGACATTTCAAGCCAGATACCCCTGTACTGAAGGTCTGCAAATGCCGTAAGTCGGTCTGCAAAAAGCATTTCTCCCCTCACAAAGGCATTGGCCTCGTGTTTCAATCCCCTGTTCAGATACCACTCATGGGAAGCATAATCAAAAGAATCGCCCAACACATCGTTCCACAGCACAGAGCCGATATGGTCTCCGTCGTATCGTGAAAGATTCAGACCTCCTGTAAGTTTCAAAATATCGGATGAATAGCGAAGATCAGAATTCAACACAAAATAATCATTGGCCAAAGCCTCCTTGGTTATGAAATCTCCCTCTTCACATCTCACACCGTCAATGACAGGCGAAGACATCATATATTTTGAAAATTCCTTACCAGCCTTATAATTTTCATAATATCCGTCACCACGTGTATAATTGAAGGTGGTACTCCATGCAAGACGGTCAGTAAAAGAATGTGTATAGTTCAGTTGCAGATGATGCTGAGCATAGTTATCCGTCTCGTTATCATAATAATGCACATTACCGAACGCATCCTGGTACTCTCCTGCCGGATTATAACGTCTGTCTGCTTCATATTGCTCCAGACTTATGCCTTCCCAGGTGATACCTGTCCTCTGGTCACCCATCAGCCAGGTCAGACGCAGTGAATTCCTCTCATTCATCCAGCCTAAGACCGCTATTGCAGACTGTACATCAGCAAACGCATTACGGATATAACCGTCTGTAAATCCACGAGAATACGCTGCATTGAAATAAAGCCCTGACTTCATAAGTCCGGAACCTGCAGCAAAGGTACTGACAAAGGTACCATATGAACCCAAGGACATATCCGCAGATGCAAAAGGATCCGCACCTACAGAGGCTGTACTCATGTTGATGCTCGCACCAAATGCACCTGCACCATTGGCAGAAGTACCCAAACCACGCTGCAACTGGACACTTGAAATCATGGAAGAAAGAGCAGGAATATTGACCCAGAACACTTCCTGGGACTCGGCATCGTTGAGAGTGATGCCGTTGAGAGTGACATTGATCTGCGAACCTTTGGAACCACGTACAGTCATCTTGGAATATCCCAGTCCTGTACCGCCCTCATTTACAGATACGACAGAAGGCTGAAGAGCCAGATTTCCCGGAAGGGAATTCAGAGGATTTGCCCTTCTCAGTTCCTCTTTTCCAACCATTGTGAATGTCACAGGCGTATCCTTGCCTGCACGAGAAGATGAAACTACGACACTGTCAAGTTTCTCGACCCTTTCTTCATCGAGTCCTTCTTTCCCCGCACCTTGTGCAGAGAAAGGGATCAGCGAACATATCGCTGCAAAAAACAAAAAACCTCGCATAATGTATGCACATTTATGCAAGGGGGCACGCCCGAAAGCGCACATGAGACTATGCTTCCCTACGCCGGCATTATCCGGATCAGGTTCATGGGTATGATCTCAGCCCGGAACACTCCGGACACCCCTGCAGTATGTTGATTTATTCTACTTCTTTTCTACCAGACGGACCTCATAAAGTTTCGGCCAGTTCTTTCCGGTCAGATAAATCTTCTTTGTATCAGGATCATAAGCAATCCCGTTAAGAACATCTGTTTCAGCGGTATGCAGGCTCTTCGGAAGCAGGCCACGACAGTCCACAACACCTTCAACCTTTCCGTTCTTAGGATTGATTATGACTATTTCATCGGTAGTATAGACATTGGCCCATACTTTACCGTCTATATATTCAAGTTCATTAAGCCATCTCACAGGACGGTCATTGACAGTGACCAACTGCTTGCGATCCAACGCAAACTGGTCGTTCATGAAAAAGAGGTTTGCAGAACCATCCGAAGCGATCAACTGCTTGCCGTCTGTGGTAATGCCCCAACCTTCCCTCGGATATTTCCAGGTCGACTTATATTCCAGAGTCTCGGCATCATAGATGAAGGCGGTCTTGGTCTCCCATGTAAGTATATAAAGGTTGTCACCGAACACTACAGAACCTTCCACAAAATACTTCTTGTCAAAATTGAGTCTTTCCAGAGCGTTTCCAGTCTCCAGATCCACCTTTCTGAAAGTGGATTTTCCATGCACACCGGTACTTTCATACATCTGGCCCTTATGAAAAAAAAGCCCCTGGGTATATGAATCTGTGTCGTGCGGATATTCTGCCACAACCTCCAGTTCATACTCCCTCACCTTCGTTTCCGTACAGGAAAAAAGGAACAAGGACATCATTATCACTGCAAACATTTTCATAAAGGTCACATAATGCGGTACAAAAGTAGTTAAAAAATATAATTTGCGAAAATATTGTTAACTTTGCAGGATATTACGATTTCGAAAATGAGTACATATTATATAATAATGACATGCATGGCTGTAATCGCTGTCATCGTATTCGTCGCCTTGTTTTTCTTCAAGGCGGGATACGGATATCTTTCTTCCTCAAACTGGGGTCCGAAGATCAGCAACCGTACAGCGTGGGTCATAATGGAGGCGCCAGCCTTCCTCTTTCTGCTGTACTATACAGTCAGATTCGCTCTTTCCGGAATCGACACAGGAAACTCGAAGCCCGTTCTGTATTTAATGGCAGGCTTCTACCTTCTTCATTACTTCCAGAGATCGTTCATCTTTCCAATGATGATGCGCGGGAAAAGCACAATGCCGGTTGCAATAATGATGATGGGACTGACTTTCAATACATTAAACGCCTACATGATCGGAGGATGGCTATATGGAGAAGCACCTTCAGGAATGTATGGACCTTCGTGGCTCCTAAGTCCGCAATTCATCATAGGAACCATTGTATTCTTCACCGGAATGGCAATAAACCTGCATTCTGACCATGTGATAAGAAACCTTCGCAAACCAGGAGATACAAAGCACTACATTCCTCGAAAGGGACTCTATAAATACGTCACATCTGCAAATTATTTCGGAGAATTTACAGAATGGGTCGGATACGCGATACTTACCTGGTCGCCTGCAGGAGTTCTTTTTGCGATATGGACCTTTGCAAACCTAGGTCCTCGCGCAAAATCGTTGACTGCAAAATACGAAATGGAGTTCGGAGAGGAATACAGGCAGTTGAACAAAAAACATATCATACCATTCGTATGGTAATTTTGTCATCTCAATTTTAGACTATGAACAAACTATTCACACCATACAGGATCGGACCGATAGAACTTCGAAACCGCACCATCAGGTCAGCGGCCTTCGAGGCGATGTGTCCGGGACAACGTCCGTCACAAGAATTGTTTGACTATCATACTGCGGTAGCACGAGGAGGTATCGGAATGACTACAGTAGCATATGCAGCAGTGTGCAGAAGCGGACTCTCTTTCGAAAACCAACTTTGGATGAGGGAAGAAATCGTACCGGAACTTAAGAAACTGACCGATGCGATACATGCAGAGGGGGCAAAGGCATCCATACAGTTAGGCCACTGCGGCAACATGTCTCACAGAAGTATCTGCGGATGCATGCCATATGGCGCCAGCAGAGGATTCAACCTCTATTCCCCTACATTCGTCCAGAAGATGAACCTGAAGCAGATCAATGAGGTTGCAGACGCATACGGAAAAGCCGTTGAACTGGCAATCGAGGCCGGATTCGATGCAATCGAAATCCATGCAGGACACGGATACCTTATATCCCAGTTCCTCTCGCCATACACGAACAAAAGACGTGACGAATTCGGAGGAAGCCTTGAGAACAGGATGCGTTTCATGAGAATGTGCGTAGGCAAGGCAGTGGAGGCAGGAAAGGGAAAGGTTGCTCTCTTTGCGAAACTGAATACACGAGACGGGTTCAAAGGAGGACAGGAAACTGAAGAACTCATAGAAGTAGCAAAGGAACTGCGAAATCTCGGAATAGAATCGATAGTGCTTTCCGGAGGTTTTGTTAGCCGCCATCCTCAATATGTGATGCGAGGACAGTTTCCGGTAAAGACCATCGTACATTACTTTCCTTGGAGCAAGTGGTGGCTGAAACTAGGTGTCAGCCTTGCGGGAAAGATCGTAGCACCGACCGTTCCGTTCAAGAAACTCTTCTTCATGGAGGATGCCTTGAAGTTCCGTGAAGCAATGCCGGACTTCCCTTTCGTCTATGTAGGAGGAGTAACTGACAGAAAAAGCGCAGACGAGGCTATCGAAAAAGGTTTTCCTATGATCCAGATGGGACGAGCCGTACTGGAAGACACAGACTTCGTGAACAAGATGCGCGCTGACAAAAATCATTGCAGCGGCTGTACCCACAGCAATTTCTGCATAGGACGAATGTATTCCAGATCAATGCAGTGCCACAAACATTGTGAAGACATCACACCCTCACTCAAGAAAGAGGTAGAGAGGATGGACAGAGAGAATGACAGGATCGAGCGCAAACTCGGTTATAAATAGTTCATTGAAATATAGGTAGAATGACTTGTCGCTGAGTCGTCCGACTCAGAGGAAAGTCCGGACTGGATAGGGCGACCTGCTGTGGAAAGCACAGAAGGGAGTAATCTTATGAATGCCGTAACAGAAAACAAACCGCCTGTAAGGGTAAGGGTGAAACCGTGAGGTAAGGGCTCACGACGTCATATGGCGACATATGGCGGTGACGGCACCAGGACCAGCAAGACCATGTATACTGGAATGTCCGCAAGGACAAATGGGCTGCCCGCTCATTTCCAGGGGGTAGGTTGCGAAGATAAATGACAAGATAAAACAGAAACCGGCTTACGGTTCTACCTATTGCTCAAAGAGGGTGCTGATAAGTGTCAGTCACCCTCTTTTTATTTAAAATATTTTGCAGGGTCTCGACAGATTTGTTATATTTGTATCCCGTATGAAAACGGGATTTGATAACGAAAAGTATCTTAAGATACAGTCCGAACAGATCAAGAAGCGCATAGCGCAGTTCGGTGATAAACTATACCTCGAGTTCGGAGGAAAATTATTCGATGACAACCACGCAAGCCGTGTGCTGCCAGGTTTCAAGCCTGACAGTAAACTTGACATGCTCAAGCAACTCAAGGATGAAGCAGAAATAATCATTGTAATCAGTTCTATCGACATCGAGAAGAACAAAGTCCGCGGAGACCTTGGAATAACCTATGACGAGGATGTACTCCGCCTTAAAGGTGAGTTTGAGAATGTAGGTTTTTATGTCAGCAGCGTTGTGATGACCCACTATAACGGTCAGTCGAGCGCAGATGCATACAGGCAGCGTCTGGAAAGAAAAGGTATCAAGGTGTATTACCATTATACTATTGAAGGCTACCCTAACAATGTAGCACTCATAGACTCTGACGAAGGATTCGGAAAGAACGATTATGTCGAGACTTCACGTCCTCTAGTGGTAGTCACTGCTCCTGGACCTGGAAGTGGAAAAATGGCAGTATGTCTGAGCCAGTTATACCATGAGAACAAGCGTGGAATAAAGGCAGGATATGCCAAGTTCGAGACCTTCCCTGTATGGAATCTTGCATTGAAGCATCCTGTAAACATGGCTTATGAGGCTGCTACAGCAGACCTCAATGACGTAAACATGATCGACCCGTTCCACCTTGAGGCTTATGGAACGATTGCCGCAAGTTACAATCGCGACATTGAAATCTTCCCTGTGCTTAATGCACTCTTTGAAGGAATCTATGGAGAAAGTCCATATAAATCTCCTACAGACATGGGAGTCAACATGATAGGTTTCTGCATGAGTGATGAGGATGCATGCTGCAACGCTGCAAGAGAAGAGATCATAAGACGTTACTATTACGCGCTCTGCAACCTTGCAGAAAAGGGAAACAACGAAAATGAAGTAAACAAGATCGCCCTTATCCTGAAGCAGGCAAAACTGACGACAGAATACCGCAGGACCACTGTGGCAGCCCATGCAAGAAAGGAAATATCAGGAGTTGCGACAGCAGCGATCGAGTTGCGTAATGGAAAGATCATCACCTCAAAGAGCAGTTCGCTTCTTGGCCCTAGTGCAGCATTGATACTGAACGCTTTGAAGTATCTTGCCAACATTCCGCACGATGTCAGGCTCATTCCAGAAGAGATGATCGAGCCGATACAGAAGACAAAAGTGGAATATCTCCATGGACATAATCCTCGTCTGCACACAGACGAAGTCCTGGTGGCCTTGTCAATGCTGAGCATAACTGATGAAAACTGCCGTATGGCACTTGACCAACTTCCAAAACTGAACGGCTGTCAGGTGCACTCCACTGTAATGCTCAGCGAGGTTGACCACAAAGTCTTCAAGAAACTTGGAGTAGGACTCACATGTGACCCAGTCAGGAAGGTTGAGTAACATACCGAAACGTGAACTAAACTTATTATAATGGAACCAATTATTGCCCCTGTCAGCCTCGAACTTATAAAGGCTGAACTTACCCCTAACAAGAAACTCAGGGACACGAACAAGAGTCATAACGAGATTTATGTAATAAATCATCATGATTCGCCCAATATAATGAAGGAAATCGGTCGTCTCCGAGAAGAAGCATTCCGCGACTCCGGTGGTGGAAGCGGCATGTCTATGGACATCGACGAGTTCGATACCATGGAACACCCGTATCAGCAGTTGATCGTATGGGATCCCGATGCAGAACGAATCCTTGGAGGTTACAGATACATACTTGGAACGGATATCAAACTCGGAGAAAACGGGCAGCCGCTTCTTGCAACATCCCATATGTTTCATTTCTCCGACAAGTTCATAAAAGAATATCTGCCATACACAATAGAATTGGGAAGAAGTTTCGTTTCTCCGGAGTATCAGAGCAGCAAGGCTGGGGCAAAGGCTTTGTTCGCATTGGATAATCTTTGGGATGGTCTTGGAGCCTTATGTATCGTCAATCCGGCCATGAAGTATTTCTTCGGAAAGATGACCATGTATCCTGAATATAACAGACAGGCACGTGACCTCATCCAGACCTTCCTGTTCAAACATTTCGAAGACAAGGAAAAACTCGTTACTCCAATAGACCCTCTCAAGATAGAGACCTCCAGATCATACATGGACAGTATCCTGACAGAGAAAGAGTTCAAGGATGACTATAAACTTCTCAATGCAGAAGTCCGCAGGCTGGGAGAAAACATCCCTCCTCTGGTAAACTCATACATGAGTCTTTCACCGACCATGAAAACATTCGGAGGAGGAATCAATCACGAATTCAGCGAAGCAGAAGAGACCTGCATACTCATAACATTTGACGAGATAATCGAATCAAAGAAAGCCCGTCACATCGATTCCTATATAGAAGAAAAGGTAGACAGAATCCGGGTGAGGTTCCCTTTGTTTGTAGAAAACATGGGTGAAGACCTGAAGATGATGATTGCAATGAAACGAGTACAGGTACAGGAGAAAATTGAAGAAAGTCTCAAGAATCGTAAAGAAAGGAAACGTAATAAGAAGAAATAGAAAAAGGGTTCATTTGACATGAACCCTTTTTCTATTTCTTCTTATTGATCCTCTTGCGGAGAGAATCAGACAGAGGTAGTTTGTTATCTGCATCAGACCTGTCAAGCCACAGTCCCGCAAGATCATGATCACCAAGCATATACGAAGCGACGGCTAGATTGTATGCGGCACACGAGCGTTTCAGAAGATCATTAGTATCCAGCAGTTCCAGCCATATGTCCATGGCATCCTTCCAGTCATATCTATCCGCATATTCCATAGCCTTGATCCATTTTGCAGAATCAAAATACACTACAGAATACTGCTCATGTTTCCACTGGGACTTGAATGACTCAGATATCGTTTTCCCTGCCTCAAATCCAAGTTCAGGTAAGGAAGCAATAGTCCTTTCCCTGATGGTAGAAGCATCCTGATGTCCATCAGAATATGCAAACGGTACGGCAACACTGCTTCCGCTGTAGGAAAACACCTTATCATCCTTGTTCATAGCGTCGAAACAATATAGTTTCATCTTGAAAGGGAGGCTTCCTGTAGTGATATATGAAGAATCTACAGATGAAGGGGCTGCCACAGTAGTTGTTCCCCCTATCGTAAGGGTACCCATAGTAAGGGTATCTAACAGAAAGATGACATCAGAACCTGTATCCATAAGGATATTGACCAAGGTATCTCTTGAAGAATAGTCTCCTCCCGGCAGTACCCGCATCCTGTATATACCTACAGATCCGTTTCCTGTATCATAATCCTGTTCCAGAGCATATGCAAGACCATCCGCAATACCTTCTGCAAAGGCATTACTCAAGGCATTGTCATTCTCAAGATGTATGACCGCAACATTTTTTCCGGCAAACTCGATTCCGGATTTAGACGGATATCTCATCTCGACATGAATGGCATGACGGCTCGGGCCACATGAAACCACCATGAAGGTCAGTGCGATTATACTCAATAAATTCTTCATAATTCTATAAAATCTCCACCGGTTCTGCTATAAGGTCATATTCATCCGCTCCTGTAACACGCACCATAAGAAACTCACCTACAAGAGAATATGGATCAACATTTCCTATAACTTCCGCATCCGGTCTTACAAGAATCTCGCCATCGACCTCCGGACTTTCAAATTCACTTCTGCACACCAGAACCCCGTCCACAAAATCATCCACGATCACCTTCTCCAGACTTCCTACACGGGACTGGTTGAATGCAAGTGATATTTCACTCTGACGTGCCATCAGTTCGTCCAGACGTTCCTGCTTCACGCGGGCAGAAATACTGTCCTTGAAGTTCTCCGCACCGAAGGTTCCCTCTTCCTCGGAATATCTGAATGCTCCCAACCTCTCAAAACGTGCCTCACTTACAAAGTCCATGAGTTCATTGAAATCCTTCTTACCTTCGCCTGGATGCCCGACGATCATGGTAGTACGCAAGACAACACCCGGCACCCTTTCACGCATCTTGCCTATCAGTTCCCTGGTCCATGCTCCGGTCACGTGCCTGTGCATATTATCAAGGACTTTATCAGAAATATGCTGGAGAGGTATATCCATATACCTGCATACCTTCGGATTGTCTGCCATCTGATCGAGAACGTCTTCCGGAAAGGCTGCAGGATAAGAATAATGGATCCTTATCCATTCTATTCCATCTACTTCAGACAATTTCTGAAGCAGTTCCGCGAGAGCACGACGATGATACAGGTCAAGGCCATAATAGGTAGTATCCTGGGCAATTATGATAAGTTCCCTCACACCATTGTCGGCAAGTGCGGTCGCTTCAGCGACAAGATCCTCAATCGGTACTGACTTGTGAGCCCCCCTTATGAACGGAATGGCACAATACGAACATCTCCTGTCACATCCTTCGGAAATCTTCAGATAAGCATAGTGGGAAGGTGTGGTAAGATATCTCTGAGTCCTTTTTCCCGGATCCGGCTCCGCTCCAAGAGCCTTGATGACAGGATCGAAATCCCTCGCACCGAACCATCCGTCAACTTCAGGTATAAGTTCAGGAAGTTCATCACCATATCTCTGTGAAAGACAGCCGAAAACAATGACTTGAGAAGCCTCTCCCCTGTTCTTCTTCTCTACGGCCTCAAGGACTGCCTGTACAGATTCCTCCTTGGCATCACCGATAAATCCGCATGTATTAAGCAGTATGACATCAACGGGAATATCCTCTCCCTCAGGCACGATCTCATAAAGATCCTCCACATGGGAAAGGATATGTTCTGTATCCACCTTGTTCTTGGAACATCCCAAGGTGACCGTCTGAAGTTTTCTCTTCATCGGATTACTCTGCTGTTTCTTCTGTCTCCTCCTCAGGATTTACGAAATCCAGAGAAGCATATTTCTTGAGGTTGTTGTACCAGTCTACAACCTTCTTCATATGAGATACATAGAAACGGTCACGGTCATATGCAGGGAGGGCCTTTTCAAAAAGAGCCTTGAGGTCGTCTGCAGACGACTTTGACGACGGCGCATCCGCATCACCGAGGACCTCTTTCATACTAAGGAACACATCCTGAAGTTTAACCTCCTCATCATCGGTATAGATAGAAATGTCAGCAAGAGATGTGATCTTGCTGGTCATGCTGACGCTGCTTCTCTTCTTGTCTGAAATAGCCTCGACGATAGCACCGTTTCTTGCCTGTGAGATATAAAGATAAAGTCCGCTCTGGCCTGAAATCGCCAGAATCTTTGAAAGATCAGTTTTCATTTCAATAAGTATTATTTTGTTTATAAATTTTCAAAAAGTTCATTGATGACCCGAATGACCTCAGTCTTCAGATCAGATAATGTTCCTGAATTATATATGACAGCATCGGTTTCCGCTTCTATCTCACCGTTCGAGATACTGTTCATCATCCTCTGATTCTGCATCCTTGCACATATGCTTTCTCTTGATGCAGAGTCTCTCCGGCATGCTCTCTCAAGTCTTGTTTCCACGAGAGAATCCACAAGAACGATCTTATCTCCGAATCCCTTGAACTGCGGTTTTTCCAATATGGTGGCAGACTCGAAGACAACAAACCTGTCATCTGCATAATGTCTTGTCCAGAATCCGAAATCCTCCAGAAGTGCAGGAAACACAAAGTCTTCAACTTTCTTCAGAAGATTACGGTCAGAAAATATCCGCTCTGACAATAAAGCAGGAACAAACCTTCCGTCATCATCACGCAAAGACTCCCCTATCATGGACTCAATATCCTTGAGAAGCGAAGGATGGACATCATAAAGCATCTTTACGCGTTCATCTGCGTTATAAACCCCACATCCATACCTTTCCTGAAGTATTCTGCAAACTTCAGATTTTCCACTGCCTATTCCTCCCGTTACAACCAGAACCTCCATCACTTCTCACTTACAATACACTCGACATAAAACGGTTCTATCTCATAACTTATCACCCCTTCCGGCAGGATACCGCTTCTGACCGGACATTTCCCACTGACAGTCCTTGTCAAATCATCATAGTCGACATAAAGTTCAAATGATTCAGCAGGATCACCACTGAGAGGAAATCGACATTTCAAGGATACCTGCACCTTTGAAGGGAGAAGAAGCATCTCCTTATCGGAAGGAACATTCCGACTTCCCACCTTTATCTCAGTCCTTATCTCCACATATCTTGCAACCTCCAGAGAATAGGCTACTTCATCCGTTGAGAAACGTATCTTGGAAACAGGCTCCAGGCCAACGACACCATGGATATCTGTATTCAGATCAGAACGTTTCAATGGCTTTGTATAGACACGGTCTACATTGTCCAGAAGGTTGAGTTCACCATAGATGGTAACAGAGTCCGGTTCCACCTTCAAATCGCCTACACCAGTATACTGATTCCTATAAGAGATGGAATATACCGGATGAATAGGAACCTTTCTGAAGTCAACAGACGGAAAAGTATAAAACAAGGTATCTGACCCGAAGTATTCCACAGTCACGTCATCGCCATAAATCAGATGCGAATATTCCTGAAGGTCAGAAGCAGTAACATAATAGATGTCATCCTTCTGATGACGCATGATTTCAGGTTCGAATTCGACCGTACGCACACGTCTTTTTCCGAAAAGATTATGACGGATCATATTATATCCTGTCGTACGGCATCTCGCATTGACCATGCATTGGTCTGACGAAAACTCCGAATGTCCTTCGATACTGCACTGAGCAACAAGAGGAACTGTAAGGTAGTCGCTATACCTCAACGAAAGATTATGAATGAGCCATGTACTAAAAGCCAACAGGAGAGCAAGCAGCAGCACTGCCCAATCTCTCCCGCTGAAACCTAAAGACTTAAGCAGTCTATTAAACAGACTCTTCATCTCTTCCGTCAGTTATTTTACTGTCTTGTAGGATCTGTATAGTCTTTCTGAAGAGCCTGCTTGTTTACACGGATCTTGACATCCTTGTCCACTTCAAGAAGAACATATGTATCCTTCACTTCTGAAATGGTACCATAGATACCACCGATTGTAACCACCTTGTCACCGTTCTTGAGAGCATTGCGGAAATTCTCCATCTCCTTCTGCTGCTTTCTCTGAGGACGGATCATGAAGAACCACATAACCACAAAGATCAGTGCAAGCATGATCCACATTGATAATCCGCTACCTTGTCCGGCAGGTGCGGCTGCCTGTAAAAAAGTAAACATATTCATCTGTTATTTATTGATTGTTATTTCACCTTGTTGACCATCCCCTCATTCACCATATTCTGCACCAGACGGTCAAGAATACCATTCACGAAAGCACGGCTCTTAGGAGTACCGAAGAACTTCGATATCTCCACATACTCATTGATCGAAACCTTTACAGGTATTGTAGGGAAAGTCGCCACTTCAGCAAGTCCCATCACGATGAGGATGACATCTGTCGAGAAAAGACGATCCTTCTCCCAGCCGACAACAGACTCCGCCACCATAGCAGAATATCTTTCATATCCTGCCACAGATGCCTGAAGAAGTTTCCTTACGAAGAACTTGTCACTCTCAACACCCTCTCCTGAGAGAAGTTCGCTGTTGTATAAAGGAAGCATGGACCATTTTTCTCCCTTGGAAAGACTCTTGAATGTCTTGCAGCACCATGTAAGTGCATAGGCAAGATCCTCGTTCCAGTAGAGCGACTTTTCCTCAAGTATCTGCTCAAGTTCCTCACTGTCGACGAACTCTTCTTCAAATATCTTTACAAAGAGTCTGCAATCCTCAGCAAGCGAACGCTCCTGAGAAGCCATATATTCCGCATAATATTCCTTTGAAGACACGGATGTCATGATCTTCTTGAGGAGAAGGTCATACTGTGCCCAAGAAAACTTCTTCTTGTTGAAGACCTTCTGAAAATCAACATCCTCATCCAGAAGTCGCGCAAGGGCATTGTCTGCAAACTTCATGTTCGGATTACGTTCCTCCTCGGTAGGGTTGAACTTGCCTTTTGCCGCCTCAATCCTTTCGCGTGCAATCCTTGTCAAAGGGGACACAATTCCAAGCATATAGATATAAAGGTCACGTGTCGCCTCGCATGCCTGCTCAAGTTGCGATTCAGCATGAGCAAGAGACATATTTCCAGATAACACATTGCTATAGAGCACCTTAAAGGCCTTTATCCTTAAAATTCTTCTGTTAAGCATATTTTTGGTCAAAATTTTATGCGAAGATACATTCTTTTTTCAGAAAAATCCCTAACTTTGTAAAGATTTACTTTAAAAAAGACAAGATATGTATAGTGAGGATTATGATGGAGCAAATGCTCATGAGCGTTCAGGTGAAGACATTTATTCAAAACCTGTAAGAGCAGGAAAGCGTACATACTTCTTTGACGTCAAGGCTACCAAAGGCAATGATTTCTACCTGACGATCACAGAAAGCAAGCGCAGGGTAGACAGCAACGGACATTTTGCCTACGACAAACATAAGATTTTCCTTTACAAGGAGGACTTTGAGAAGTTTGCAGAAGGTCTTGAGGAAGTAATCAAATACATCAGGACAAACTGCCTCAAGGATGGGGGCCGTCCCGCCGGTGGCGGTTTCGCTGATGTTGAGTTTGAACAACTTTAAAGACTGCGCAATATATTCAAGGATGGCATCAAGGCCATCCTTTTATGTTTATTCCAAGCCATATATGATATGA
>JAZRGY010000125.1:0-3264 GCA_045644485.1 Candidatus Cryptobacteroides sp.
TCGGTACTTGCTTCTTGTACAGTAAATCAGTCTTTTCAATGAACTTCTCTTTTCCTCTTGCGAGGCCCGTTTTTCGAACGGGGATGCAAAGGTACGCTTTATTTTTGAACTTCCAAATTTTTTCGAAACTTTTTTCAAAAATTTTTTCGCGATTCCAAAGCGTCAGTCTTTTTAAGAACTCTGCCTTTACAGACACCCGTTTTTCAAAGGGAGTGCAAAGGTACGCTTTATTTTTTAATCTCCAAATTTATTTCACACCTCTAGGACAACAAAAAACGGTTGAAAAATCATAAATCACTGATTTTCCAACCGTTATACCATTGTTACAATTTTGTTAAAGTGACTAGAAGTTGTATTTCACCATAACATTGAGGCGATTATTGCCAACCCAGTGGAGTCCTTTGTCTGCAAGAGCGTTTGAATTAAGATTATCACCGTCATACTCTCCATATTGAACGGCAGTCCACTGATACTCCAGTCCTACATTCATCTTACCTATATTATATATGACCTGAGGGTTGATACGATAGACCTGATTGATATTAGAGAAGCCGTTTCCGCAGAAATAAACATCACCCTTGGCAAGAGGAGCAGAAGCAGCCTTGGCAAGTCCGAAGTTCTTTACATAACCGAGGAAGAGGACACCCTGCCATTTCTTACCATATGAAAGAGAAAGCCATGATGAAGAATTACGGAGAGATGCATACTCCCAACTACCATCAGCATTCTCCCCTACCTTTGCATATCCACTCATAAGGTTCATATGCTCTCCGCCCTCACCGAAAGTTGTCTTTGCCTTTACAGCAAAATTCTTATATGAATACTGAGCATATACATATCCGAGCACAGATGTCTTGCGGTCAGAAACCTTTACGGTCTTGCCACCGGCCTGTCCGAGTACCCTTGGCTTTATGCTGACGAGGTCCGCACCTACTCTGGCAAGGAATCCACCAGTCTTGTATGTAAGTCCTGCATAGATCTCAGGAGTCATACCATACTTCATATATATAGGAGAGGCTCCGGCAGGACCACCTGAATTATACTGCATCTGCCAGATGGCTGAAGCGGAGAGCACCCAGTTGCTGCCGAGAGATGCATCCATTGTCACCTGAGGAGTTCTTGAGAACGGGCCGAAGGGAGCACCTGCCTCAAGACTGAAGATATGCGGCATATCAGCAGCCATAGGGTGCCATGCCTGTCCCATCTTCAATGCGACAGAATTCTTCTGAGTCTTTCCAAGTTCCTTCCAGGTCACTGTCACGTAAGCCTGACGAAGACGGGCCTGTGCTGTACCCGAGATTTTAGTATTGCCAGGAAAATATGTATCTGCATTTGCGCTGGACGAGTTCGAAAGACCTGCGTAGAAGTCTCCCTCGATCTTTGCACTGAAAGCGACATTGCCGATCTGGTATCCTGTGACATCTACACCAAGTCGCGAAGTAAGAGAGAGGTAGCGCATAGATGCCTGATCATTGATATCGATACCATCCTTCATGCTCACATCCTTTGGAAGATAATAGAAAAGGTCTCCTGTTCCGGAAACGCTCTCACGGCTGTCATAAATGAAATAGTTACGGATGAATCCGTAGAGTTTGAAATTGTTCTTCGGCTCTGCCTTTTCTGCAGCAGAAGCATTCAATGCACAGAGGCCAAGAATGGCTGCCGAAAGTAATAAAATTCGTTTCATTATCATTAATATGTTAATTTATTCATGTAAAGATTTCTCGTCTCACTTCGTTCGCTCGTAATCGGCATGCCGCTTGAGCGACAGCGAAAGAAATGACAACGGACCGCTCGAAAGCGGCCCGCAAATATAAAGATTTTTTAAGTAAACTATGCAGCGAATGGGAAAATCTTGGTAAGCCAGAAGAAAGCAAACACAAGACCGAAACCACCGATCACGATACCTACCTTAAGCATATCCTTGGTCTTGATGAGACCTGTAGAGAATGCGATAGCATTAGGAGGTGTAGAGATAGGCATCAGCATCGCAAGCGAAGCACATGTTGCCACAAAGCAAACCATTGCCTTTTCTCCACCGAAGTTTGCAAATGCAGGATTTGCAGCAAGTCCTGATGATACAGCACAAAGGATAGGGATAAGGAGGGCAGCAGTAGCAGAGTTGCTGATGAAGTTCGAGAGCAGGTAGCATACGAGACCAGCAACAACAAATACCAAGATGATTGACATCTCGCCGAATGGGATAGCGTTTACGAGAGTTGCACCAAGACCTGTACCTCCCTTAGAGATATCGAGCATAGCATAACCGAGAGCGAAACCTCCGGCAACGAGCCAGAGAACACTCCAGTCAATCTGCTTGATGTCTTCCTTATCAAATGTACCTGTGCAGACAAAGACTGCAAGAGGAATAAGAGCAACGATATTTGAACTGATACCTGTAAGACTCTCTGTAGCCCAAAGAAGGATAGTTACAGCAAATGTAGCCCATACAAGATATGTTCTCCATGTAGTCGGCTTGTCATTTGCAGGAATATTGACCTCAAGTTTCTTAGTTGAGAACGGGAACATGAACTGAAGTACGATCCACGCAAAAAGAATCATGACGATCACGAAAGGTACCATATGGATTGCCCACTCACCGAAAGACATGCTTGCACCGAAATAAGTCTCAAGGTTTGAAACAGCTGTACCGTTAGGAGGAGTACCGATAGTGGTACCGATACCACCGATATTGGCTGATACAGGAATTGAAAGCGCAAGCGCAATCTTACCCTTGTCTCCATCAGGGAAAGTAGCAAGTACAGGTGCAAGGAAAGCGAGCACCATAGCAGCGGTAGCAGTATTACTCATGAACATAGAGAACACAGCAATCACTGTAAGGAAACCAAGAAGCACCATCTTAGGGTTTGTTCCGAAAGGCTTGAGAAGGAATCTTGCCAGAGTAACGTCCAAGCCATACTTCTGAGCCATAATAGCAAGTGCGAATCCACCAAGGAAGAGCATTACAACAGGATCAGCAAAAGCAGACATGATCTTGGTGTAATTCATGATACCCTCGAGCTTTGCTCCTGACTCATCGACCATAAGGAAGCCAAGTCCTTTGTTGGAAAGCATGAGAAGAGCCATCACGATGATCAACACAGATGTTGTCCAGCTAGGGATGATCTCGAAGATCCACATGAGGGCAGCGAATACGAAGAGAGCGATTGTACGCTGCTGCAGTACTGTAAGTCCCTCAATACCGAAGAAAGTTGTAGGGACAGCAAGAAGGAAGATTGTGATCAGCAGCACCAATGGAAGCAG
>JAZRGY010000126.1:0-9753 GCA_045644485.1 Candidatus Cryptobacteroides sp.
TATGGTATCTTGTACCTGTCGGCTTAATGTATTGATATTTTGACTATATTTGCAAAGAATGCGGTAATGTGGCATTCTTTGCTTTGTATATGGATATTGGACTCTTTTATGATATGCTGAAGGTGGAATCGACCTCTGGAAAAGAGGTTGGTCTTACAGACTTTCTTGCCTGTAGGATGGCAGGTCCGGGTCGGCATATCCAGACTTTTGAAGTCGGCGATGGCACTAAGAATCTTCTTGTGTCATGGGGTACTCCGAAAGTGGTCTTCTGTTCTCATCTTGATACAGTTCCTCCTTATATTCCTCCTGTAATGGATAATGAGATCTTCCGAGGCAGGGGCGTCTGCGATGCAAAGGGGCAGATCTTTGCTATGTATGAAGCCTGCAAGGTCCTGGAGTCCAGAGGTTACAGCGATTTTGCTCTGCTTCTTCTTGCTGGTGAGGAGACTGGTTCATTCGGTGCAAAGGCTTTCAATACGATGCCGGTCAAACCATTTTCGGCGGAGGATGCGTGGCTGATAGTCGGCGAGCCGACAGATAATCATATGGCATCTGCAGCAAAGGGTACAAAGTCTTTTGAGGTCACTTTTACCGGTGCGGCCTGTCATTCGGGATATCCGGAAAACGGTGAGAGCGCAATTCTCTATTTCAACGACTTTTTGAATGCTCTTCGCAGTATTGTATTCCCAATTGATGAGATACTTGGAGAGACGACATGGAATATCGGGAAACTTGTAAGCGATAACCCGCAGAATATCCTTAGTGAAAGTCTTACATGCCGTGTTTATTTCAGGACGACCTTCGACTCTGACGAATTGGTCTGCAATATAATGAAGAATATTGCGGGGGCTCAGGCTAAACTTCGTTTAGGAAAGAGGACTGTGCAGGACGGTTCTGATATAGTAGCCAAGGACGTTGCTCCGTGGCAGAAGGCGATGAGTGTAAAGGCGTTCGGAGGTGATGCGCCGAGCAGGTTCGAAGTCATGGAAGGGTTTCCTTCGAAGCCCGTGGCTTTTGGAAGCGATGCCCCGCAACTTACCTGTTTCCGGCATAAGATACTTTGCGGTCCCGGCTCGATACTTGTCGCTCACAAGGAGGATGAGTACATATCCCTTGGTGACCTTGAAGCAGCAACTGAAAACTACATCAGGATGTATGAGCAGATAAGGTCTTTACGTATTTCAAATGATTTTTGACACAGGTATAAAATATAATAAACTATGATAGTAATGAAGTTCGGCGGCACGTCCGTCGCAAATTTCGAAGCGATCACAAGAACGATTTTCATAATCGGTGGAAAACTGGATCAGAAGCCGGTCGTGGTGGTTTCTGCACTTTCTAAGGTAACGGATCTTCTTTACCGGATATCTGATGCTGCAGCATCGAAGGATTCTGCTCTGACTAAGGAACTTCTGGCTGAACTTCGTCAGAGACATGTGAGTCTTGCCTGTGAACTTCTGGATCAGAATCCTGTACAGAAAGAGAGTGCCGTGGTTCGCGTGAATGCCATCTGTGATGAACTGGATTCTCTTGCAAATGCAGTTTGTGCAGTGGGAGAACTTTCGGACCGTAATAAGGCTATAATAATATCGAACGGCGAACTTCTGTCTTCTACGATAATATGCTTTGCCATGAATGCAAAGGGTATCAGGACCAATTGGATCGATGCCCGGAAGATGATGGTGACAAATGATGCCTATCTTAAGGGTGAACCTATCGAATCTGAAATCACCGATAGGGTTCCGGGCATGATCGAGGAGGCTTATAAGGGAATGGATGCAGTCATCACTCAGGGATTCATCGCATCTAACCTTAAGGGAGAGCAGACTGTTCTTGGTCGTGGCGGTTCTGATTATTCGGCCTCCCTTATAGGAATGTCTCTGGACGCGGAAAGGATAGAGATCTGGACAGATGTTGATGGAGTCCGTACTGCAGATCCGCGTCGTGTACAGAATACAAAGTATCTGGAGAAGATTTCATTCGAGGAGGCTGCTGAGATGGCACATTTCGGAGCAAAGGTGCTTCACCCTCTTACAATAGAACCGGCAGTCAAGAAAAACATTCCTTTATATGTCCTGAATTCTATGAATCCTTCGGGAAAGGGTACAGCAATCCTTCGTAACGAACTCATTGAAGATGGAGTCAAATCAGTCTCATTCAAGGAGAATATCCGTGTGATCAACATTTTCTCGATGAGGATGATCAATACATCCGGATTCTTGCGCAGGGTCTTCGAGATATTCAGTGAAAATAAGGTCTCTGTAGATCTTATCAGTACTTCAGAGGCAAATATTTCTGTGACTGTCGATGCTGGAGAGAAGATAGACAGGGTTGTGGCGGAACTTTCTGAATTTGCGGAAGTGATTGTGGATGAGGATAAGTCTCAGGTTTCTGTGATCGGAAAGAATATCGTGCGTCTTAACGGAATGCTGAAACGTACATTCGCTCCTTTGAAAAGGTGTAACGTGTATATGATTTCTCAGGGAGCATCTTTCGTTAACATCAGTTTTGTTGTGGATCGTGAGGAACTGACTGATGTGGTTCAGGATCTTCATGACCACCTTTTCGATAACCCTGAAGAACTTGCGGATTTTTAACCAGACATCCGAGGAGGGCGGAGCCCGACGTGAGGATCTTTAATATGAAGATATGAAACTATATATAAGCGGATACGGAAAAATGGGAAAGATGATCGAGAAGAACATACTTTCTCGAGGCTTGGAGTATGCAGGGTGGACAGAGGCGGTTACTGACACAGATCCGGACTTTGCAAAGGACTGTGTATGTATAGATTTTACCACTCCTGATGCCTTCAGGGCCAACTACAGATTCCTTGCAGAGAATTTCAAGGCAGTCGTTGTCGGAACTACAGGCTGGGCAGATATCAGGGACGAGGTTGTGGCTTATTTCGAGAAATGCGGTACGCCGATGATCTGGGCGACGAACTTTTCTGTGGGAGTGAACGTCTTTTTTGCCGTGACAGATTATGTGTCCAGACTCCTTGCGCAGTTCGGCGGTTATAGCCCGTATATGGTTGAGATGCATCATTGTCATAAACTAGATGCTCCAAGCGGAACAGCGAAGTCTCTTGCAGATATCGTTGATGCCAACATGGGCGGCAGCACCGATATCCAGTCTGTGCGTTGTGGTGAGATATCAGGTATCCATACTGTCGGATATGAAGGCATGAACGACCGTATTACCATGACTCATGAGGCTTTTTCTCGTGAGGGATTTGCTGCGGGAGCGGTAGAGGCGGCTCTTCGTACCGAAGGGTTGACCGGTGTACATGAATTCAAGGAACTGTTCTTTGAATAGTACGGGTCCTGAGGTTCTTTAATAGAGAAATTATAGATTGATTATGAACAATATAAAACTGACAGGCTGCGGAACAGCATTGATCACTCCGTTCAAGGGCGGAGAGGTGGACTATGATGCCTTTGCAGTCCTTACAGACCGACAGGTCGCTGCCGGGATGGACTTTCTTGTTCCTCTGGGCACTACCGGTGAGACACCATGCCTTGATGATGAGGAACGTATAAAGGTGCTCCAGACTGCAAAAGAGCATTCTGCAGGTCTTCCGATACTTGTAGGTGGTGGCACCAACTCTCTGAAACATACGATAAAAAGCATGCAGATGCTTGATCCGTATGGTGTCGATGCTTTCCTTATAGTCGTTCCTTATTACAATAAGCCGACCCAGGAAGGACAGTATCAGTATTTCAAGGCTGTGGCCGAGTCTACAGCCAAACCTGTCGTCCTTTACAATGTGCCCGGACGTACCGGTGCAAACATGTCTGCGGAGACGACCCTTCGTCTTGCTGAAATCCCGAATATAGTGGCAATAAAGGAGGCTTCCGGTAATCGCGGACAGATAGAGGAGATACTTCGTAACAAGCCGGAGGATTTCATGGTTCTGAGCGGAAACGATGATGATACTCTTTGGATGATGCAGCAGGGCGGTGCCGGTGTGATAAGCGTGGCATCAAATGTAGCGCCTGAAAAGATGGTCAGGTTTATCAGGTCCATTCAGGGAGGCTTCAGTGAGAAGGCATATAAACTGAATGAGGAACTTACTCCTCTCTTCACTAATTGTTTCGTGGAAAGCAATCCGATCCCAGCGAAGGCTGCCCTTCATGCTATGGGATTTATAGAGAACGAGTTCCGCCTTCCTCTCGTTCCTGCGCAGCAGAGTACATATGACCTTATGGTCAAGACCGTACAGGATTTGGGACTTTTATAAAAGAATAAAATGACAGATAGAGAAAAATTCTATGATACCATTGCCGCTCTTGAGAGCGGCAGGGTCCGTGTTGCTGAGAAGGTAGACGGACAGTGGAAGGTCAATTCATGGGTCAAGGAGGTTATTCTGAGCGGTTTCCGCTTAGGAACCCTTACAGACATGACTCAGGGCCAGTTTTCATTCTTTGACAAGGATACGATCCCTGCAAGAAGGTTCACTGCAGAGAACGGTGTGCGTATCGTTCCTGGAGGAAGCAGCGTGCGTGCAGGGGCATATCTGGCTCCGTCTGTAATCATGATGCCTCCGGCATATGTCAATATCGGTGCATATGTAGATGAGGGAACGATGATTGATTCACATGCTCTTGTCGGTTCCTGTGCTCAGGTAGGAAAGCATGTGCATCTTTCTG
This sequence comes from Candidatus Cryptobacteroides sp., assembly GCA_045644485.1. Taxonomy (GTDB): domain Bacteria; phylum Bacteroidota; class Bacteroidia; order Bacteroidales; family UBA932; genus Cryptobacteroides. The sequence goes on from JAZRGY010000126.1 coordinate 4,653, forward strand.
CCGCTTCTCAACTTGGTGGTGTTCTTGAACCTGTCGGTGCGCTTCCTGTCATCATTGAAGATAATGTGTTCATCGGTGGCAACTGCGGCATATACGAGGGTACAATAGTCAGGGAGAATGCTGTTATCGGTACAGGTGTCATCATCAATGCTTCGACTGCAATCTTTGATGCTACGACAGGAGAGTATATAAGGGCTAATGAGAACGGACAGATGGTTGTTCCTCCGGGGGCTGTGGTCGTGGCAGGAAGCCGTCCGATCAGCAAGGGTCCCGGAGCGGAACAGGGAGTGCATCTTTACTGTCCTGTGATTGTGAAGTATAGGGATGAGAAGACTTCAGGCTCCATCACGCTGGAAGATATGCTTCGATAGTTATGTACAGTCAGAAATTTTCAGAAGATGTAGGGTCGTTCTTCCGTTCTCCCGTCAGGGAGATATTCAAGAAGGTCGACCTTAATGCAATATATTCCTTTGCCGGAGGTTATCCTTCTGCGGAGACCTTCCCTTTGGAGGAGATCCGCAGGACCATGTCGGAGGTGATTGACAAATATGCGGGAAAGGCCTTCCAATATGGTGCTACACAGGGAGTTCCGGAACTGCGTGAGGCTGTGGCCAATCGTTATGGCGTGTCTGTGGACAGGGTACAGATCACATCATCTTCACAGCAGGGAATTGATGTGTGTACAAGGATCCTCGTCAATCCGGGAGATGTCATCCTGACATCCAATCCTTCTTATCTCGGAGCCCTTCAGTCATTTCGTTCATATCGGGCAGACATCAGGGGTATAGCCCATAACGGAGATATTGAGATATTCAGACAGTCATATGAGGATGCCATTGCCAGAGTAAAGGAGGATGGAAAAATTGTGAAATTCCTTTATATGATACCGGATTTCCAGAATCCTTCAGGAGAGTCTCTGACCTTGGCAGAGAGGGAAATGCTGGTTTCTTTGGCTCGGAAGCATGATTTTCTTATCGTAGAAGACAGTCCTTACAGGGAACTTCGTTACGAGGGTGATCATATTCCGACCATATATTCTCTGGATCCTGACCGTGTGATACATCTAGGGTCATTCTCGAAGATCTTTGCTCCTGGATTCCGTCTCGGATGGGCGATTGCGCACCCGGATATTCTGGATAAGATCTATGTCTGCAAACAGTCTCTGGACCTTTGTCCGCCGATCTTCGATCAGTATGTTGCAGCCGAATTCCTGTCCAGCGGGCGACTGGATGCGAATCTGCTGAAGAGCATAGATCTGTATAAGGGAAAACGAGACCATCTTCTGTCCCTTCTGCAGGAACATATGCCTGAAAATGTATGCTGGACCCGTCCGGAAGGGGGACTTTTCCTTTTTTTGACTATGCCTGAAGGCTTTGATGCGGTGAAATTCTATGACAAGGCTCTGGATGCAGGAGTTGCATATGTGGCAGGGGAGTTCTTCCACCCTGACCGTAGCGGAAAGAATACGATGCGTCTGAATTTTTCCTTCATGAGTACGGAGCGCATGACAGAAGGTATTCATATTCTCTCAAAACTATTGAAAGATGAAATTCTATAAATACCAAGGTGCGGGAAACGATTTCCTGATAGCGGACAACCGTGACGGTTCCGTCGTGCTTACGACCGGGCAGATATCCGCATTGTGCGACCGTCGCTACGGTGTCGGAGCGGACGGACTGATGTTGCTGGATGCTCCTGATAAAAGTACGGAAGGATTCAGGATGACATACTATAACTCTGATGGCTCCGGTGGGATGATGTGTGGAAACGGGGGACGGTGCATCGTGGCTTTTGCCGCAGATATGGGAATAACCAGATTTGACTTTACTGCTGCGGACGGATACCACAAGGCTGACATACTTGCAGCCGAAGGCCCTGCAAAGACGGTGAGCCTGCTGATGAAGAATGTAAGGTCCTATGAGTATTTTGAGTCGCTGGAGGGGACGTCTGTTCCGTCGGACGGATATTTTCTTGATACGGGGACTCGTCATTTTGTTCGTATTGTAGAGGGCCTCGGCTCATATGATATTGTAAGCGAGGGCCGTGATATCAGGTATAATGCGATTGAACTTCAGCCTGTGGGAGTTAATGTCAACTTCATCGAGCCGACAGAAGACGGTATCCTGAATGTCCGTACATATGAGAAAGGGGTTGAGGATGAGACATTCGCATGCGGAACAGGCATAGTTGCCTCGTGTATTGCCGCTTATATGGCAGGCGTAAGACCGTCTCGTACAGAATCGGACAATGTAATATATGATGTGCAGGCAAAGCGGGACAGGCTCCGGGTTGCGTTCAGACCTCTCGATCTTGTAAGTGGGGTCGCTGAAAATGTCTATCTTATAGGTCCGGCCACATTTGTGGCGGAAGTGGATGTGCCGTTATAAATAATTTCATATCTTTGTGTAAATTGTAAATAATCAGCAGTGTTTATTATGAAACGTTTATTCTTTATTCTTTTTTCTTTGAGTCTGGTATCGTCCTGCCTCCTTGATGGTGATAGCGGATCTACAACATCTTATACCAGGACGGCAGATTTTCAGTATACCAATATAAGTTTTTTGCCGGACAGCACATTCTTTAATACTACGACGCCTGACGGGTTTGGTTTTGACGTATTGAATTTCTACCATCTGCTGGATCCCGGAAAGATAAGGGTGGATGGCGGCTTCATACTTTCATGCCAGGACATCCCGAAGTCTGGAAAAACAGAAGGTTTAGATAATACATACAGATGCTATCTTGTGGATTTCAGTAAATATTCCGGTAACATCTATACTGTATTCTATCAGAATCCTGATGCGGCCCTGATGCCTGAACATGATATTCAGTTTCCTTATAAGGATAGCGGATCATGCATGTTGGAGGGATGCTTTGTGACCAATACTGTAGAGGTTGCGGATTATGCGAAGGCTAACTTCGAGCCTGGCGACATGATTACCCTCAAGGCAACAGGATATATGAACGGAACCAAGACAGGCGAAGTATCGATCAACCTGGTTGATGTTTCTTCTCAGAAGGATTCAATCGTTTCTTCATGGACACCTTTCGAACTTAGTAAGTTAGGCAATATAGAGTACGTGGACTTTGAGGTTGTATCCACAAAACCTGATGCCCCTGCTGCATTCTGTATGGATTGGCTGACATATAAGGCGGAACTCGTATATTATTAAACCATAAAATCATGAAAACAAATCAGGAATACAAAAATGCCGCACTCGCTTCTCTTAAAGGAAGGTGGGCTTCTGCGGTACTTTGTGCGGTTGTCTATACTGTCGCCTCGGGTAGTATCTCATTATCTGCAAGACTTGTCGATCCGTATTCTGCAACCGGAGTACTGATGACGGCAGGTGCTGCATCCCTGCTCCTGTCTTTGTTGGTCGTGTATCCCCTGGGAGTCGGATATTACAATACGCATAAGGTACTGCTTCTTGAGGGTGATGATAAACTTACTGCGAATTCGTTCAAGATCGGTTTTTCGAACTGGGCGCATAACGTATGGGGAATGTTCCTGATGACTGTATTTGTATGTCTTTGGTCCCTGCTCCTTCTTATTCCGGGCATTATCAAGGCATATGCATATGCTATGACTCCTTATATTTTGGTAGATAAGCCGGAACTTTCAGCAAATGAGGCAATAAATCTTAGTAAAGCGATGATGAAGGGCCATAAGTTCGATTTCTTCTGGCTTAGCCTCAGTTTTATCGGATGGGGAGTTCTCTGCATTCTTACCGCAGGAATAGGACTCTTCTGGCTTTTGCCTTATACGTATACGGCATATGCTGCCTTCTATCAGGATGTAAAGGCAGAATACGAAGCGAAAACAAACATTAACAACTAATATTATTGGACTATGATAGGATTAATCATTTGGATCATCGGACTCGTATGCTGTATCTGGTGTATCAAGGATGTATGGAATAAACCGAAACTTGACAAGGTTGTGAAACTTGTCCTTACCATAGCACTTCTGTGTTTCAGTTGGCTGGGTCTGGCGGTTTATTATTTTATTCTTAAAGACAGAATCTAAAGAAGTCCTGCAGGAATCTGCATTATGATTTCGAGATTTTCCGGATCTACGGAAAGGATTAGGTCTTCATGGAGCGGTATCATTACTGCTCCATTTTTTGTTTCCACCTCTATGCATGGGTTGTTTGGTATATCGATGAAATCTGTGATTTCTCCAATCTCATCCACTTCCATATCCTCGGTGAGGTCTTCTCCTATAGGTGCAAGGAGCATCCAGCCAATAAGGGCTTCGTAACCGTCTTCTTCAAGGGAAAGTTCCGGAAGTGAATTTTCCTCTACATATACAGCCTTACCTGCTATTTCTTCGACATCCTCCATGCTGCAGATGTCTGTCAGGTGTACGAGGGCTTTTGTGTTGCCTCTCTTTGTAAATGATTCGATAAAAAAAGGAACCGGCAGTCCATCGAATACGATGAACACCGGTTCGTTTAAGTTGATATCTTCAGGAGCGATTTCGCGGAAACCCATGACGAGTTCCCCATCGGTACCGTTAGATTTCAATACCTGGGCGATCTGCTGCAAGTTGTCGAAACCTGCCATGACAGAATTACTCAGCGCTTTCAGTTGTTGCCTCTGCAGCCTCTGCAGCAGCAGCCTCAGCGGCAGCGCGAGCAGCCTCTTCAGCCTCAGCCTTTCTCTTTGCGATAGCCTCGGCTCTCTCCTGATTTACCTTAGCCTCAGCCTCTACTGCAGCCTTGTAAGCAGCAGCAGCGTCCTTGCTAAGACCCTCTTTCTTTGCGTTTACCTTAGCGGCCTTCTCTGACTTCCAAGCAGCAAGTTTAGCGTCAGCCTGCTCCTGAGTAAGAGCGCCCTTCTTTACACCACCCTGGAGGTGTTTAGCGAGAAGTACACCCTCGTAAGAGAGGATACGCTTTGCAGTTGGAGTCGGCTGTGCACCTACGATAAGCCATGCAAGTGCTCTCTCGTCGTTGAGAACGATAGTTGCAGGGTTTGTGTTAGGGTTGTAAGAGCCGATCTGCTCAATGAAACGACCATCGCGAGGTGCGCGTGAATCAGCCACTACAATGTGGAAGAATGCGAAATTCTTCTTTCCGTGGCGCTGGAGACGAAT
>JAZRGY010000127.1:0-8256 GCA_045644485.1 Candidatus Cryptobacteroides sp.
CTTGAACTTCTTAAGAGCCTTCTCAATGCTCTCACCATCCTTTACTGGAACTATAATCATCTCTAAATCACCTCCTTTTCATTATAGGGCTGCAAAGATAGGCATAAAAATCAAATTTCCAAACCTAATTTCCTGATTTAACGAGATTTTTAAAAGTTTCCATTCCCTTGGTCGCAACTTCCTTTATATGAGTTATGCGCGAGTCTCTCAAGGTCATATCTGCCGGGTCTATTATATATATAGGTACGTCCATCTTCGCATATCTGTAAAGCCCGGCAGCAGGATAGACCTGAAGAGAAGTTCCTACAATTAGTACCATATCTGCGGCCTCGACAGCATCGATCGCCGTCTCGATCTTAGGGACCGCCTCACCAAACCACACTATGTGCGGTCTGAGTTGTGCACCGTTCGGCGCAAGGTCACCCATATGGACTTCATCAGAACCTATATCAAAAACCGTCTCCTCCGAAAATCCATCCATTTCATTGCAGCAGTTCTCAGGACGTACCTTGGTAAGTTCTCCGTGAAGATGTATTATCCTGGTACTTCCGGCCCTTTCATGGAGATTGTCGACATTCTGGGTAACGACGGTCACATCAAACTCATCCTCGAGCGAAGCGATGGCAAGATGGGCAGCATTCGGACGCACACCAGGAAGTTGAGCCCTGCGTTCGTTGTAGAAATCCAGCACAAGAGACGGATCCCTGTACCATCCCTCGATCGAAGCCACATCCTCGACATTGTGATTCTCCCACAATCCGTTGCTGTCACGGAATGTGCTTATGCCGCTCTCGGCGCTTACTCCGGCACCGGTCAGCACAGTTATCTTCTTTCTTGCCATTACTGTATCTCGAAATAATACCTGCGCACCCAATACTCGAAAAGAGGATCCAGAATCACAGGCTCGTCTTTATCATTGAAGGTCAGTATCTCCTTCTTACGCAATGCATCCTTGACTCTGCGCACATTGGCAGACGAATTCAAGGCATATCTTTCTATCACATCTGAGGCGCTGAACTTGACCACACCGTCAAGAACTGCCCTCAAGAGGCTCAACTGATGGTCAGTAAGATCATTCACAAGCACCTTGAAGCGAGGCTCATGCACTGCGATCAAGGCACTCAGGGCATCAACGAGAATAGCCTCGTTTATAAATCCCTTTGACATAGAATCACAGATCGAGAAGAACTGATTAAGATACCACATCTCGGACCTGAAGAGTTTACATGCACCCAAGGCAAGATCCCTCTCTATAACCTTACCGCTCGAACGGAAGCCCCTCACCACATGTTCTATGGCATCCTTGTCATCTATAGGGGTCAGAGGCAGATGATTCACCTGACGATAGAAATACTTCTTCTCAGCGAATATGTATTTCATCGCATTTACCATGGATCCGCAGAATACAAAGGCAGACTTGAAAGCGGCTGAACGGTCCCGTTCCGAGAAGACCCTCTCCATAGTCTTGAAGACATCCTCAAAATCCTCTGTCATCATAACATTCTGGAAATCCTTGAATACCACATACAGAGGCATACCTTTCTCCTCAGCGATACGCTGAGGCAGAAGAGTCATCATATATATATCCTTATCATCGGCATCCCAGTTCATGCACACAATATCTTCCTTGGAAGCGAACTGAGCAGGATCAAAGACAAAGTGGGTTCCGTCCAGATATCTTGATATCACAGAAGCATAATCCGAAGGGGTCGAATAGGCTGCCTTTATCACTGCACCACCTAATTTCTTCAGGAACATGCGCCTCGTCCGTACATTCAACAGATCGACATAAGCCACAATAAACTGCTTTCCCGCAGCCCTCATATTATATAGAGACTGTTGAATCAAAGATGTCTTACCTGACTTAGGAGCCTCATAGATACATACATTCTCCCCGGCCTCAAGAAGATTCGAAAGCACGGTACATTCCGTTTTCCTACCCACAAAATGCCTACCGGTCACATGAGTATCATATACAAACTGTGCATCCATCTAAAAAATGTTTTATTTTGGCAAAAATAGCATTTATATCCAATATGTACAACAATAATGTTATATCCTGCCATATACAATTTTCCCGAGGTACACACATACCATGACAGATTTATGACAGAGTAACCGAAAAGCCCGGAGCAAGTATCTGGAACTTTCATTATATTTGCAGAATGATTGATAATAAGGAAACAACAGAAAACAAGACCAAAAGCAGGTGGCTTGTCAAGACTCTGGCGATAATCATCGGAGTCTGGACTTTTTCCATCATAGCCTTCGAGATCCTCCTGTCGACTCCAATGGTGACAAATACGGTCAACAGGATTGCGGCAAGATATATTGACGGCGGAATCAGTTTCGGAAAAGTCTCCGCATCAACGCTGAAGAACTTCCCTTCCCTTACCCTGGAATTTGAAGATTTCTCCATAACCTATCCCTCTGACAGGTTTGATACTGAGGAGAAGAAGGGCCCTCAGGGCCTGCTCATGTACATGGGAACAGGAGCAACAGCAGACACGCTTGCATCATTCTCCCGATTCACGACCAGCATCAGAGTGATGCCGCTCCTTTTCGGAAATCTTCTCATTCCTCAGGTCAGCCTCGAAAGCCCGAAGATTTATGCCCACGCATACGACAGCGGGCATATGAACTGGAACATGTTCAGGTTTGAAAACGACGAGCAGACGGACACTTCATCATTTGTCCTGCCGAAATTAAGTATCGGAAAGATAGAAATCACTGACAATTCCCAGATAATCTACACCGACAGCAGAGATACCATCTTCGCCATGATAGAATTGAAGAGGGCTGGATTTGACGGCAAACTGACTACAAGAAAAAATGCCCGAAACAGGTTGGGACTCTCAGTAGACAGCATGTTCGTGGCGGGAAGAATCGCAGCAGACACTCTTGCCCTCGGACTTGACATGCTGCATATCCACCAGCATGATGACCATATAGACATAGAAGCGGACGCCAAGACCACATTGGCGACATATGCCTTCGGGCGTATGAACATCCCTATGAGTCTCAGCACCACTCTCCATTTCCCTGAAGACAGTGTATTCGCAGTAGGTATTCACAACTTCAGAGCGGAAATAGCAGCACTTCCTTTCGAGGGAGAGGCAGACCTGAGATTTCATCCTGGGAAGACAGAAATAAACGGAGAACTGTCCGTGACCGAATGCAGCATAGACGACATAATGAAGAAGTTTGTGAGAAACTTCATTCCGGAAGCCGCACAGATAAGTACTGACGCTGTTCTTGGAATCGATGCATCGTTCAATGGAGACTATATCCATGCTACCGGGCAATTGCCGACTTTCCATGTAGACGTAATAATGCCTCAGGCCACCTTCAGGCATGCCGGATTAGGAGAAGAGATAACAGCAACAGTGGATGCCTTTGTCGCCAACACCCGCAGGGGAAAGATGAACCTGAACATCAACGATCTGGCGCTTAAGGCAAACGGACTTCAATTAAGCGCTTACGGAAGTGCGTCCGACATACTTTCAGAAGACCCTTCAATAACCATTGACGGCAGCATACGTGCATCCCTAGACTCACTCATGCGTTTTGTTCCGGACAGTCTGGACGTGAGTGCACTCGGAAGCATCGAGGCTCAGGTCAGCGGTACTGCAAATCTGTCGCACCTGAACATGTACACTTTCTCCCAGTCCGAACTGAACGGAAAAGCATCCAGTGACAGCATCTTATTCATAGCCCCGGGAGACAGTCTCAATGTCACAATCAAAGGCCTTGAACTTGCTTTAGGGCCAGAAAGCATGACCTCCAGAAGAGACAGCACACAGACATTCCGTCTTGTGGGAGTCAGCGGTAGCATAGAAAAGATCGATGCCTCTTATAAAGGAGGACTTGCACTGAAAGGCGACGGAATATCCGTGTCAGCAAAGAACTCCTCTTCCGGCAACGACACGACTCAATTGGGAAGATTAGGAGGAAGGTTCAGTGCAAAGAATCTGACAGCCACAGACGCCTCAGGAACGAGTCTGGATTTTGACGACACCCAGAACGGCTTCCAGATGATGCCGCAAAGAAACAATCCCAAAATCCCTGTCCTCACGCTCACCAGCAGCAACAAAAGAATAACTCTGGCAACTGACGTGAACAGAGCCATATTGACAGACGCATCTGTCAAGGCAAATGCTACGATGAGGACTTTGGAGAGAAGACAGAGAAACAGAAATACCAGAGACTCTCTGTCAAGAAACAGGACTCGTCAGAGGCCATCACGCGAAGTACCTGAATGGCTTCAGGAAGAGGATTTCAGGAAGCAGGATATTGACATCCGTCTGGACCAGAGTCTGGCCAAGTATTTCAGAGAGTGGGACATGCGATGCGACATGGATGTCAGGACAGGTATACTTATGACTCCTTACTTCCCGTTAAGAAACATCCTGCGCGGGATGCAGGTATCCGTAACGAATGACCGCATAGGCATAGACAGTCTCAAAGTCATGTCCGGCAAGTCCGAAATAGAGGCCAAGGGCGAACTGACAGGACTACGCAGGGCATTGACCGGAGGAGGAAGAGGAGGAGCATCCCGTTCCACAATGAAACTGGACCTGGATATCCATACCGGCAGAATGGATGCAAACGAAATACTTTCAGCATATAAGGCAGGTACTCATTTCGACCCGGAAGAGGCTAAGGACAAGATGGCTGATGCGTCGAACGCAGACTTCCTCAAGATGGTGGTAAGCGACACGACATCCGTCTCCAAGGAGACTAAACTCATTGTAATTCCAGCCAATATCAATGCTGACATAAGTTTGGGAGGAAAAGACATCACATGGTCAGACCTGACGATTTCGGACATGAATGCAAACCTGCTCATGAAGGAAAGATGCGTACAGATCACCAATACCATGGCGACATCGAATATCGGAAATGTAGGTTTCGAAGGTTTCTATGCAACTCGCTCAAAGAAGGACATCAAGGCTGGCTTCAACTTCGAATTCAAGGACATAACAGCGGAAAAAGCCATTGGACTGATGCCTGCAGTCGATACGATCATGCCGCTTCTGAAGTCTTTTGCAGGACAACTCAACTGCGAACTCGCAGCAACGGCAAGTCTGGATACAAACATGAACATCCTCATGCCGACAATCAACGGAGTCCTCAGAATAAGCGGAAACGACCTTACTATATCAAACAGCGACATGTTCACTTCGATTGCAAAGAAACTGAAGTTTGACGACAGGAATGTCGGAAAGATCCAGCAGATGACCGTCGAAGGAGTCATTCAGGACAACGTTCTGGAGGTATTCCCATTTGTGGTAAAGTTGGATAGGTATACTTTGGCATTGAGCGGAAAGCAGAATCTGGATATGTCGTACAGATATCATGCTTCACTGATAAAGTCCCCTCTCCTGATCAGGGTCGGCGTGGACGTATATGGTCCGGACTTCGATAACATGAAGTTCAAGATAGGCAGACCAAAGTACAAGAACGAAAAAGTACCTGTCTTTACTGCAGTAATCGACGAAACCCGTATCAATCTGGCAGAATCCATAAGAGGCATCTTTGAGAAAGGTGTCGAGGCAGCAGTACAGGAAAATGAGAGACAGTCGGCCATACGTGAACGCCGCGAGGAGATCGGATACGTAAACGCCGTCGATCAGGAAACTGAAGAACTGAGCGAAGAAGAGCAGAAACAACTTGATGAAACAACTGAAAACCAACAAGATAATGAACAGTCAGGAGTATATTGAGGTTGCGGTCAAGATCGCACCCTTTACAGAAGAGAATGCAGAAATAGTAACAGCAGAGATAAGCGAACTCCCATTCGAGTCTTTCAGTGCTGAAAATCCGTATCTTAAGTGCTACATGCAGAAGGAACTCTATGACCCTGCTGCACTCAAGGTAGTGCTCAGCGGACTTGAAGGCTACGGATTCGATGTCGACTGGTCGGCCAATCTTATCCCGGCAACAAACTGGAATGCACTGTGGGAAAGCCAGTTCGAGCCTATCGTAGTGGACGGTAAGTGCACCATCAAGGCGTCGTTCCACGAAGGATTGAAGAAGACCCGGTTCAACATCACCATCGATCCCAAGATGGCCTTCGGAACTGGACATCATCAGACAACATTCATGATGTGCCGAGCCCTGCTGCAGAACGAGGAGTCTGTACGTGAAAAGGTGGTACTTGACATGGGTTGCGGAACAGCAGTGCTGGCAATACTGGCAGCAAAGATGAAGGCAGCCAAAGTCTACGGAATAGACATAGACGCTGTTGCAGCCATCTCAGCATATGACAATGCCCGCCTCAACAAGGTAGGAACCCGCATAGAAACCTGCTGCGGAGATGCTTCCCTCCTCCAGAGGAACACCTACGACGTCATCCTTGCAAACATCAACCGCAACATCCTCCTTCAGGACATCCCGACCTATGCCCTTTGTCTGCATAAGGAAGGTCTCCTCTTTGTCAGCGGATTCTACGTAGAAGACATGCCGATGATCATAGGAATGGCCCAGAATTCCGGCCTTCAGTACGTCAGCCACGACTCAATCGACAACTGGTGCTGCATCAAGTTCCGTAAATAGCCTTGTGAAGGAAGTTTCCAGTCTTACTATATGGTACTGCCAGAACTTCCGTCTACACTGATTTATGCCCAATCGTTACAGGTCATAAACCTCTTACGACAGCATGAACAGACATCCTGTTCATTTACGTCACGCTGGGGATGACGGAGACCCTTAAATGGATGACGGAGATCCTTAAAATGACGATGATAAAATCCATCGAATGATGGTTTCCAGTACTGCCGGCGATATAGTCTCTTCTATCTCGCGATATTCTGTCAATGCTCCTGTCTTGCAGTGCTGGAAAAGGTGGTTGACTCCATCAATGCTTTCAATCAGGTTCTTTGAGTCCGACGGCAGACCACTGCGAAGAGCAGAGAGATTACTCTCATGCTCAACTTGGATATCTTTTGTTCCATTGAGAGCGAGAACAGGACAGGTTACATTACCAAGCAGAGGGCGCATGTCCAATGCAAGGAAATGCCTCATATACGGCATTTGAATCTGTGCCACTACAGCCAAATAATTCTGCATCAACACTTCAGGAACATCATAGTTAGCAGGATCAGGCATTCTGCCTCCGTGCACCATTACATCAAATGCTTTTTCAAGCATTCTACAATATGAATCAATCTGTTCATTTGGCAATCCTGCTCCTTGAAGCGCGACTTTGTTCTGCCACACGAGGGCTTCTGCACCAGATACCACCATTCCTGCAAGCGAGACGACAAAATCAACTTTATGCTCAACAGCAAGCATAAATGCGATTGTACCGCCTTCGCTGTGTCCTATTACACCAACCTTATCAAAGCGTGTTCTGAGATGTTCAATACCGGCAAGTGCATCGTTCTTGAAATCTTCAGTTGTACAGTCGTTGATATTTCCTTTATATCCGCTGAAACCTCTGTCATCATATCTCAACGTCGCGATTCCGGTTCTTGCTAGAGCATCGGCAATGACAGCAAAAGGCTTGTGCTCAAAGATCTCTTCGTCACGGTTCTGCTGACCGCTGCCTGTCACCATAATCAGCACAGGAGTAGTTCGTGTATATCCATCAGGGAGTACCAGAGTACCGTGAAGAGCAACATCTCCATTCATGAATGTGACTTCCTCTGTGGCATAAGGTAAAGGGGGTCTAGGAGTCTGCGGACGGTTTGGTTTATCCTCTCCTTGTGTAAGAGATAATGGCAACGATAGCCCACTTTGCTTGAATATTCCTACTACCTGCTGTACCATAAATATACCCTCATAACTTGCTCCTAGCGATGGTATCTTTATAGTAATTCCTCCAAAACTCTTTCTTTCAATCTGAATCGGAATACCTTTCGCGCCCTGGTCAGGAGAATCCATGGTAGGATTATCACTATCCAGATGAAATACAAGAGAGAGTTCAATGCCTTGTACATCAAGTTTACCAGACCATGTACCGGTCTGTGCGTTTGCTTGAAGTGTGAATAGCATTATAGCAGCAAAGATGGTCAAGATACATCTCATAGTTATTTCTCTCTAGTCAAAACATTAATTCATACCATAAAGGTACAAACATTTTTCGGTCATCCAATATTATAAAAACAAGACAGAGGGCGGAAAACCGTCCTCTGTAAACTTGTGCGGGCGAAGGGAATCGAAAATATGTCACACCTATTTTTGGCGAAAAGTCAAACAGAAGTAATATAAATCATATAATACTACTAATTATCAATAATTTAGCAATACATT
>JAZRGY010000128.1:0-3675 GCA_045644485.1 Candidatus Cryptobacteroides sp.
GCCTTTCGGAATCTCGCCTCTCGAGGCCATGCAGACAAACGTTCCTTCGATCATCTCGAAGCAGTCAGGTTGCGCCGAGATCCTCAAGTACGCCCTCAAGGTGGACTTCTGGGATGTGGACGCAATGTCTGACGCGATCTACGGTCTTCTCCAGTATCCTGCCATCTCTCAACTTGCAGCGCGCTGCGGTTATGACGAGGTGAACAGCATCAAGTGGAACGACGTTGCTGCGAAGATCAAGGGTATTTATCAGGAAGTAATTGACAAGAAATAAAATAAAACAACATAATCATGAAAAAGAGTATTTGTCTGTATTTTCAGGTACATCAGCCAAACAGATTGAGACTATACAGATTCTTTGACATCGGAAAGGATTCTCATTACTATGACGATTTCGCTAACAGGACCATCCTTCGCAGAGTGGCTCAGAAGTGCTACCTTCCAATGAATGCCCTTCTTCTCGAACTTATCGAGGCAAACAAGGGAGCGTTCAAGGTTGCCTTCTCTATCTCAGGTTCGGTTCTCGAGCAGTTCGACAGATATGCACCGGAGGTGATCGAAAGTTTCCGCAAACTCGCTCAGACAGGAAGCGTGGAGTTCCTTTCGGAGACTTACTACCACTCTCTCGCATCCCTCGCATCTCCTATCGAGTTCAAGAACCAGGTACTTAAGCATAAGGCAGCCATCGAGCACTATTTCGGAGTGACTCCTAAGGCTTTCAGAAATACCGAACTTATCTACTCCGATGCAATCGGTGAGATGGTATATGACATGGGATTCAAGACCATGCTTACAGAGGGCGCAAAGCACGTTCTCGGATGGAAGAGCCCTAACTTCGTGTACAGTTGTGCACAGGCCAAGAATCTTAAACTCCTTCTCAAGAACTCAAGCCTCAGCGACGATATCGCATTCCGTTTCTCAGACAGAAACTGGTCAGACTGGCCGCTTACAGGCGAGAAGTACCTCTCGTGGATCAAGGCTGCCGCTCAGAACGACGAGATCGTGAACCTCTTTATGGATTATGAGACATTCGGTGAGCACCAGAAGGCTGCAAGCGGAATCTTCGATTTCATGAAGTTCTTCCCTGAGGTGGTTATGAATGACGGTGAATTCGAATTCGTGACCCCTAGCCAGGCTGCCAAGAAGCATCGTCCTGTTGCAGAACTCGATGTCATGGACCCTATCTCATGGGCAGACGAGGAGCGTGACGTTACTGCATGGCTCGGAAACGAACTCCAGAACGACGCATTCAACAAACTCAACGATCAGGCAGAGAAACTTGCCCTTCTCAATGACGAGGCACTCTGGTCTGATTACGGTCACCTCCAGGAGAGCGACCACTTCTACTATATGTGTACAAAGTTCTTCTCGGACGGTGCGGTGCATAAATATTTCAACCCGTATGATACTCCATATGAGGCGTTTATCAACTATATGAACGTACTTAGTGATTTTATTTTGCGTGTTGATGATGCAATTTCCGTTTCAGATGTTAACTTTGCACCCGCAAAGCCTGTAAAGGCACCTGCAAAGAAGGCTCCAGCGAAGAAGACAACCGCTTCAAAGAAGCCGGCAGCAAAGAAGGCTCCTGCCAAGAAGACTGCAACTAAATAACGTCCCGCGTCTGCTGTCTTGCGACAGAGCGTAGAGACGGAGAAATATCCGAAATTTTATGTCCCCGGACAGAATCTTGAAAGGTTCTGGCCGGGGCAAATAAATAATTTGTCAATAACAGATGAAAACAGAACTTATCAAACCGGATTATCTGTTTGAAGTTAGTTGGGAAGTGTGTAACAAGGTGGGCGGCATCTATACAGTTGTCGCTACAAAGTCCCTTTATCTTAAAAGTGAGTACAAAAGGCGCCATATAATGGTAGGCCCTGATGTATGGATGGACACAGACAGCAATCCTGACTTCCTCGAGGACCCTACACTTTACAGGGCCTGGAGACTCAAGGCTGCTGAAGAAGGACTTAGAGTCCGCATAGGAAGATGGAATGTACCGGGAAGGCCTACTGCCATTCTCGTGGATTTCAAGCAGTTCCTGACTCGTTCAGACGAGATTCTTACCCGTTTCTGGAAGGAATTCGGAGTGGATTCCCTTACAGGAAACTGGGACTACAGAGAATCAGCACTCTTCGGCTATGCAGCCGGAAGGGTGATCGAGAGTTTCTACAGATTCAATCTGGATTCTTCACAGAAGGTCGTGGCTCAGTTCCACGAATGGATGACCGGAACAGGACTTCTTTATCTGAAGTCAGTAAAGGTTCCGGTGGCTACCGTCTTCACTACACATGCTACGGTGATAGGAAGATGTATTGCGGGTAACTATCTCCCGCTCTATGACGGCCTCATGAATTACAATGCCGATGAGATGGCAAGGAGGTTCAATGTCGTTGCAAGGCACTCTCTCGAGAAGAAGGCCGCTCAGAACAGCGACGTATTCACTACAGTGAGCGATATTACCGCACAGGAATGCCGCCAGTTCCTTGGAAGGGCAGTGGATGTTGTGACACCTAACGGCTTCGAGCCAAGTTTCACTCCTGCAACTGACGAGGAATATGAGCAGCAGCGTGATGCCGCTAGGGCGAAACTCGTCGAGGTGGCATCTGCGATGAGCGGAGAGGAAATACCGGAGAACGCGGTTCTCGTCGGCATAGGAGGACGCTACGAATGGAAGAACAAGGGTATCGACGTGTTCATTGATGCCCTCGATGCTCTCAATCGTTCCGATTTCGCAGGAAAGCGTGTGCATGCCTTCATCATGATCCCTTCGGGACATAACGGACCGGACAAGCAACTTTCGGCGAAACTTGCAGGAAACGGCTCGAACTATGTCACAAGGACATCGCACTATCTGATGAACCCGGAATACGACAATGTCACAAGGCGTCTCAACGAAGTAGGCTTGAACAACGCTGTCTCTGACAAGGTAAAGGTATATTTCATACCTTCATACCTTAACGGCAACGACGGTATCTTCAATATGAGTTACTATGACCTTCTTGCAGGTCTGGACCTCACCCTCTTCCCTTCATACTATGAGCCATGGGGATATACCCCTCTCGAGAGTCTTGCATTCAGGGTTCCTACCCTGACTACGACTCTTGCCGGATTCGGTCTCTGGGTACGCTCATATTATGGAAAGAAGCATCCTGGCATCACAGTTCTCGACCGTAATGACTCTAACTACCACGAGGTGGTTGCAGGCGTGACAGAACGTGTCAAGGAGATCGCATCCCTCCGTAAGGACAGCAGAAAGAAGTATATGCAGAATGCAAAGGACGTATCTGAAATCGCCCTTTGGGAAAACAATATCACATATTACAAGGAAGCATATTCAAAATCATTAGAAAAAATAATCGCGGTCATGGGTTCATTCCCGGCCAAGAATCATAAATCTATGGAATACAGAAAATTTGAAGTAAATCAGCCAACCTGGAACAGCGTAATCGTTACACGCCATCTTCCAGAAAGTCTCAAAGACCTCGAAATACTTTCCAAGAACCTTTGGTGGTGCTGGAACGAATCGGCAAAGAACCTCTTTGCATCAATTGATCCTGAAGCATGGGAGGCATCTGGCCAGAACCCTATCGCAATGCTCGACAAGGTAAGCCTCAAGAGATATCAGAAACTCGAGAAGGATACCAAGTTCCTTGCTGACCTCAAGGTAGT
>JAZRGY010000129.1:0-11492 GCA_045644485.1 Candidatus Cryptobacteroides sp.
TGACCCCAGCCCTCTTCGAGGGCATCCCCCTAGTCGGGGGTGGCATGTCACCTAAATGTTATCGGTCGGAGATTTTGATACTGTTATTAGAATCCGAAATATCGGTCTGCGTTGTTGTAGGAGATATCCTTGACCATCTGATGGATGAAGTCCATCTCAGACTTAGGCAGTTTGCCGTTCTTAAGGTCTTCACCCAAGAGGTTGCAGAGGATTCTGCGGAAATACTCGTGGCGAGGATAAGAGAGGAAACTTCGTGAGTCTGTTAGCATACCCACGAATCTGCTGAGAAGACCGAGGGATGACAATGCATTCATCTGCTTCTTCATGCCGTCTTCCTGATCGAGGAACCACCATCCCGAACCGAGTTGCATCTTGCCCGGGCACGATCCGTCATTGAATGTGTAGGCCATTGTTGCCAGAACCTCGTTATCCTTCGGATTGAGGTTGTAGAGTATTGTCTTGGTCAGTTTGTCTTCCATAGCCAGTCTGTTGAGGAACTTATGTCCTGCTGCAGCAAGAGGAAGGTCATGGATGGCATCATATCCTGTATCTGGTCCTATCTGATTGAACATCCTGGTGTTGTTGTTACGGATAGCGCCTATATGGAACTGCTGAGCCCAACCTTTGTCGTGGTACATACGTCCCAGATCGAGGAATATTGCGCTCCTGAACTTGAGAGCATCCTGTTCTGACGGTTTCTTGCCTTTGAGAGTGTTGCGGAATATCTTGTCGATCTCGTCCAGTTCGAAGTCTTCAGCATAGAATGTATCCATTCCGTGGTCTGAAATACGGCATCCCATTTCGTGGAAGAAGTCCTGACGTTTGCGCAGTGCGTCAAGAAGATCCTGATAGTTATTTATCTCCACTCCTGCAGCAAGCCCGAGTGTCTTAATGTATTCCTTGTACTGCTCAGGGTTCTCTATCGCCATTGCTTTATCAGGACGCCATGTCGGAAGGACTTTCGTCCCGAAAGGATTGTCTTTGATCTGCTTGTGGTATTCCAGATTGTCGGCAGGGTCGTCAGTTGTGCAGACCACTCTTACATCGAATTTTCTCATGAGACCCTGACCTCTGTATTCTTCTGTCTGCAGTTTGGCTGTACACTCATCATATATTGATCGTGCAGTCTTGGGACTCAAGGTTTCATATACGTCAAATCCTCTGGCCAGTTCAAGGTGGGTCCAGTGATATAACGGATTCCTCATGGTATAAGGAACTGTTTCAGCCCATTTTTCGAACTTTTCATAACTGCTTCTGCTTCCGGTGATGAATTCTTCAGGAACACCGTTTCCTCTGAGGGCTCTCCACTTGTAATGGTCTCCTCCCAGCCAGATTTCAGTAAGGTCCTTGAACTGGTAATTGTTGGCTATCATCTTTGGAACAAGGTGGCAGTGGTAGTCGATGATAGGCATCTTTTCTGCGCTTTCGTGATATAGTTCACGCGCGTAATCGTTTGTCAGCATGAAATCATCATTGATGAATTTTGCCTTAGATAAAAAGTCCATATATTCTCTTTTTTATGTTTTTCTTTCTTTCGGGGATAAATATACAAAAATTCCGTGAACGCGCACGGAATTTTTGTATATTTGTGTCATCATAATGTATCATATCATGGAAATATTGAATAGAAAGAACACCGGTGCAAGCAGATACCCGACTAAAGTCATACAGTTTGGCGAAGGTAACTTTTTAAGAGCGTTTGTAGACTGGATCATCTGGAATACGAATCAGAAGACTGATTTCAATGCAGGAGTGATGGTCGTTCAGCCTATCGAGAAAGGAATGGTGGAAGTCCTGAATTCCCAGGACGGACTTTATCATGTCAATCTTCAGGGAATCGACGCAGGTGAGGCGGTAGATTCGGTACAGATGATAGATGTGATCAACGGTGGTCTGAATCCCTATACGCATTTCGATGATTATCTTGCCCTTGCAGAAAATCCTGATATACGTTTTGTAATATCCAATACGACTGAGGCGGGTATTGCCTTTGATCCTTCGTGCAGACTGGAGGACAGACCTGCATCGTCATATCCGGGAAAACTTACCCAACTTCTTTATCACAGATATCAGCATTTCGAGGGTGATATGACCAAAGGACTGATCATGTTTCCATGCGAACTTATCTTCCTGAACGGAAAGGAACTAAAGAAATGCATATACCAGTACATTGACCTATGGAGTCTCGGAGACGGATTCCGTGCCTGGTTCGAGCAGGCTTGCGGAGTATATTGTACATTGGTCGACCGTATTGTTCCAGGTTATCCGAAAGATACTATCGGTCAGATCCAGCAGCGTATAGGATATGAGGATAGATTGGTGGTGAAGGGGGAGATCTTTCATCTTTGGGTAATCGAGGCACCTGAGTCTGTGTCTACAGAATTTCCTGCAGACAAGGCTGGGCTCAATGTCCTTTTCGTTCCAAGCGAGGCTCCGTATCATGAAAGAAAGGTTACTTTGCTGAACGGACCGCATACAGTATTGTCTCCAGTAGGTTATCTTTCCGGACTTGACACTGTAAGGGAATGCGTGGAAGACCCGGAGGTCGGCAGGTTTGTCCGTAAGGTGATGTATGGTGAACTTCTTGAGACACTCAATCTTCCTAGGCCGGAACTTGAGGCGTTTGCCGATTCTGTGGTGGAACGTTTTGTAAATCCTTATGTAAGGCATTTCGTGACCAGCATCATGCTAAATTCCTTCCCTAAATACAAGACGCGCGACCTTCCTGGACTCAAGACGTATCTCGAACGTAAGGGAGAACTCCCTGAAGGTCTTGTTCTGGGCCTTGCAGCGATCATAACGTACTATAAGGGAGGAAAAAGAGGGGATGACGATATTGTTCCGAACGATGATCCGGCAATAATGGATCTTTTGACGGATCTCTGGGCTTCCGGTGATGTACGTAAGGTTGCAGAAGGTGTTCTTTCTGCAGAGTCCATCTGGGATGAGGACTTGAACAGTATTCCGGGTCTTACAGATCTCCTTGCTTCATATCTTGACCTGATACAGAGGGAAGGTATGCGCTCTGCAGTGCGTAAAGTTATAGGATAGTGCCATGTCGAAGTTCATCAAGATAAATGCCGCAGACAATGTTGCCGTGGCTATACATGATGTCGAGGCCGGTACATGCTTCGATATTGATGGGGTGCATCTTACCACGATATCAGTGATACCGGCAGGGCATAAAGTCGCCCTGAGGGACATGGTCCAGGGTGAGGCTGTCGTCAAATATGGCTTCCCGATAGGCCATCTTCTTGCTGACGTTTATCAAGGAGGCCTGGTCGATCATACTAATCTCAAGACAAATCTCGAAGGTCTTCTTGAATATGCTTATGATCCTCAATTGGTGGATGTCGCTCCTGCGGAGGCTCAAGCGTTTTTCAAAGGATATCGCAGGTCAGACGGAAAGGCGGGTATACGTAACGAACTGTGGATCATTCCTACAGTCGGATGCGTGAACGGTGTGGTTCAGAGTATCAGTAAACTCTTCGAATCTGAAATTTCAGAATATCCTTGGATAGAAAAGGTTGTAGCGTTTCCTCATAATTATGGCTGCTCTCAGTTAGGTGGTGACCATGAGAATACGAGGAAGATACTTGCCGATATGGTACATCATCCCAATGCAGCGGGTGTTCTTGTCGTGGCTCTGGGATGCGAAAACAACCAGTTGGATGCATTTCGGGAACTGGTCGGGGAAGTGGATGAGACTCGCGTGAGATTCATGGAGTCCCAGAAGATAGAAGGAGACGAGGTGGCATTCGGTTTGAATCTCCTGCGTGAGATTGCAGCGGCTACCAAGGATGACAGAAGGGAAGACATACCTGTCAGCGAACTTAAGGTCGGCCTCAAATGCGGCGGTTCTGACGGATTTTCAGGTATAACAGCCAATCCTCTTTTAGGACGTTTTTCAGATTGGATAGTATCTCAGGGCGGTACTACAGTACTTACTGAAGTACCGGAAATGTTCGGAGCGGAAACTATCCTCATGTCCCGTTGTCAGGACAGAGAGACATTCGACAGGACTGTATCCCTGATAAATGACTTCAAGGAATATTTTATCAGGAACGACCAGCCGGTTTATGAGAATCCGTCTCCAGGCAACAAGGCAGGGGGAATATCCACTCTGGAAGAAAAGTCTCTAGGCTGTACGCAGAAGTCCGGAACTTCCATTGTCCGTGACGTGCTTCTATATGGTGACAGACTCAGGACTAAGGGATTGAATCTTCTTAGTGCTCCTGGTAACGATCTTGTAGCGTCGACAGCCCTTGCCGCTTCCGGATGTCAGATCGTTCTTTTTACTACAGGACGTGGAACCCCGTTCGGTACATTCGTTCCTACTGCAAAGATATCCACAAACAGTACGTTGGCCTCAAACAAGCCTTTATGGATAGACTTCAATGCCGGAAGCATAGTCGACGGTATTCCGCAAGAGGCAGTGGACCAGTCCTTCATTGACTTTGTGCTAGATGTCGCCTCAGGCGCTCCCGTCAATAATGAAAAGGCTGGTTATAGCGAAATAGCCATCTTCAAGTCAGGAGTGACATTGTAAAAAATAACTATATTTGCACGCTAAAACCTATAATTATGAATAGATTCAGACCTTTTATTTTTGCATTTGTTGTTGTATTGTCGGCACTTCTCTCTTATGGACTTTGGACTCAACCAAGGCCTCAGGGTGCTGATTCTCAGGGCTTTTCTGCTTCTAGAGTTGTAAAGGATATAGAAGTTATCTCTAAAGAAAACCATTCTGTAGCACATCCTCAGGAACGTGCCCGTGTAAGGGAATATCTTGTCCAGAGACTGGAAGGACTGGGCGCAGATACCGTACGTCTTTTTGAATATGACTCTCTTACAGGACCTGTCAACAAGCCTTTTGTTTATACTTTTGATGCTGTTGATGTACTTGCGGAATTTCCTCCTATGACTCCGTCGGAAGACGATTCATATCTGATGTTCATAGCACATTACGACTCAAGATACGCCCAGATAATGCCGAAGGATACCGTATGGTCATATGGCGCAGCGGATGACGGATATGGAATCGGAGTCATCCTGGAGTCTATGTCTCAACTTCTCAAGCAGCGCGAACACTGGCATCAGGGAGTAAAGGTTCTTTTTACCGATGCAGAAGAAGTCGGAATGATGGGTATGAAGGCCATCTGGGAGAATGATCCGGAAGTTTTTGACAATGTCGGCCTTGTAATCAACATCGAGGCTCGCGGACCTTACGGACCTGCACTTATGTTTGAGGCATGTCCTGGCAATGATAAGGTCATGAAACTTTATGCGGATGCTGCGAAGTATAAGTATGCCTACTCCCTTACTACTGTAGTGTACGGATTCATGCCGAATTTCACGGATTTCACAATCATAAAGGAGGATATACCTGGACTGAACTTTTCTACCATTGCTGACATAAACCATTATCACACAGATCGTGACAACTTCAGCAACGTGAATGAGAAGTCCATCCAGCATTATGGCGCTCAGGTTCTTCCTGTTGCCATGGAATATCTGACAAATGCAGACTATTCGGACAAGAATTATTTCAAGTCAGATAAGGACGCTACCAATTTCAGCATCCCTGGTCTTGGTCTCTTCAATTTCAGCAAGGGACAGTATCTTGTACTTAATCTTGTAGTATGCATCCTCTTCCTTATCCTCTTTGCTCTTGAGGTTATAAGAGGCAGGGTCAAGGCATTAAAAGTATTCAAGGTATCCTTGTCAGTTCTTTTCATCGGAGTCGGCATCCTTGCTTTCGGTGAGTTGGTTGCATACCTTTGTGCATTGATTTGCGGTGCGAACTTCAAACCGTTCGGTATCGTGCAGGGTATTGGATTTGACAATGTAGCCATGATCGCCTTTACAGTCCTTATGGCTGCTCTATCTGTACTTGTCTATGTGGTGATGAGGAAGAAGGCGGTACGTCAGGTGGCAGGATCAATGAGAGCGAGTGCAGCCATCAATGCTGCATCGAAGCATGCATATAACGTGATGTATGGAACAATGGCACTGATGCTTGTGCTTACTGTTGCCCTTCTGTTGGCAATCGGTGAGAACCTCATGTTCCTTATTCCTCTGACATTTGCGACAGTGGCTATGATACTTTACCATATGACTTCGCTCAAGGTATGGCTGGTTATCGCAGTCGGACTCATCCTTCTTCATGCATTCTCTTTCTACTATGCTCTTGCAATGGCCCTGACCATAGGAGCATACGGAGCAGTCGCTATGTTGGCATTCTTCGACCTGATGGTCCTTATCCCTCTGGCCGACCTCTACCTCCTCTCTTCTGTTAAGAAGAAGTAAAACGAAACCATAATAACACAGTTCCGGCTGGTAACATCCGGTGACCCCCGCCCTCTTTGAGGGCACCCCCTAGACGGGGTGGCATGTCACCTATAAGTTACCAGCCGGAACTGTGTTTAAATGCTAGTATCCGAAAATATCTTCAAGCGAAAGCACCTGTACAGGGCCGAGGGTACGGAGATACTTGGTGTCAAGATCCTTGATATCTCCAAGGATGCCGTATGCATATGTGCGGTTCTCAACCCATTTGTCCTGTGTTGCCTTGACGTCTTCAAGCGTCAATGTCTGCACTGTCTCGTAAATATGCTTCTCACGTGGTTCTGATACGCCGAGATCCCTGTTTCCGATGTAACTGTTGATGATTCCTGTTCCGGTAATTCTCTCCGTGCGCATGCGGGATATGAGAGCCTCCTTTGCCACATCAAATGCAGCCTGTGATTCAGGCATCTCATTGATGATCTCATCAAATGCCTCGATTGCGGTCTTCATCTTGTCATTCTGTGTCGCAATGAAGGCATAATACATATATGAATCATCCTTATGTGACGGCTCGACAAGTCTGGCCTGTGAAGAATATGCAAGTCCACGCGCCTCACGCATCTCCTGGAACACGATAGCGTTCATTCCGCCGCCGAAATACTCGTTATAGAGTGTTATGTAAGGATCTGATGCCATGTCGAACTTCTCTCCTCTGTTGGAATACTGGAGATAGTAGATCTGCTTAGCGTCGTACTGTACCAGATATACCTTGCTCTCTGGAGTAAGACTGTATTCAGGGTACTTTCTTTCGAGAGGCTTGAGACCTGCAGGAACATCATGATGTTTTTCTATGAACGCCACAACTTCAGATTCAGATGCTGGACCATAATATATGATCTCATGCTGGCATTTGAGGAGGTCACGTACTTTGGTGAGAAGTTCCTCAGAAGTCAACGCCATAAGTTCCTCATTGGTAAGAGTTGTCTTCCTTATGAATTCAGGACCGTAGAAAACATACTTCTGGAGGGCGTTGAAGCAACTTGACTGGTTTAGTTTCGCATCTGCTCGTGACTTTATCATGTCTGCCTTGAGGTTTGCAAGGATATTTTCGTCAGGGACTGCATTATATGCCAAGTCTTCCACGATCTTCATAGCCTCGGGAAGATTCTCATTCAGACCGTCAAGAGATATGTTCGTAACGGAATTTCCTGCACGGAGATTGAAAGAACATGCCAACTGATACATCTTCTGAGCGATTTCTTCAGCAGTCATGAAAGGTGTGCCGAGGTAGGAGATGTATGTAAATGCGAGATTGAGTGCTGGATCTGTCTCTGTTCCTGTATCGAAATGGTAGTTGATGGTTGCAATGTCGTTTATCTCATTCTTTGCATAAAGTACATCGAGTCCCTTTGCCTTGAATTTCTTCATGTCCTTTTCATAGTCAACGAAGACAGGCTCTATAGGATCGACCTCTGATGCCTTGATTTCGGTAAGGAATGCGCTCTGTGCGTCTCTGTTGGCCTTTATAGGAGTGATCTTCGGCGCGGTCACCTTCTGTACGTTCTTATCTTCTCCAAGGCGCTTATATACTACTGCGTAATTATTGTCTCCGAGATATTTGTTTGCCCAGTCGATCACGTCCTGCTTGCTTACCTTGCTGAGGTTGTCAAGCCATGCCACCTCGTCAGCCCAGTCTGTGCCGTTGATGAACGACTGTACGAACATGTCAGCCCTGCTGGAGTTGTCTTCCAACTGCATCATCTGGACCAACTTCAAGTTGTTGATGGTTCCTTCCATAACAGCCTCGTCGAACTCTCCCTTGCGAAGTTTCTCTACCTCAGCAAGAAGGAGATCACGCACCTCTTCAAGTGTCTGACCCTGCTTAGGCTCAGCCAAAAGGATGAACTCACCTGCGTCAGGTCTTGTATAAGCCTCTGACTGCGCTCCGAGCACCTTCTGCTGCTGATTGAGGTCGAGGTCGATAAGTCCTGCAGAACCATTGTAAAGTATGTATGAGACGACAGAGGCAACAAGAGCGTCGTCTGTTCCTGCTCCAGGATATTTCCATCCCATCAGGACTGTTTCAGCGTCGATGCCGTATACATCCTTTGACTGAGGAGTGTCTATCACGGATTTTGTCTCGAGTTTCAACTTAGGAAGATCGGCATTAGGCTTCATATTTCCGAAATACTTCTCGATTATGCTGACCATCTTGTCCGGATCGAAGTCACCGCTCAGACAGATTGCTATGTTGTTCGGTACATAGTATGTCTTGTGGTAGTTCTTGATGTTGGTGATTGAAGGGTTCTTAAGATGTTCCTGTGTGCCGAGGACTGTCTGTGTACCATAAGGATGGTCCGGGAAGAGCATTCCGTCCAGACTTTCGAGGGCCTTTCTGAAATCGTTTGTAAGAGACATGTTCTTCTCTTCGTAGACAGTCTCGAGTTCTGTGTGGAAGCCACGAAGTACAGGATTCATGAACCTGTCAGCCTCTACGCGCGCCCAGTTCTCTATCTGGTTCGACGGAATGTCCTCTACATATACGGTCATGTCTGTCGATGTATATGCATTTGTGCCGTTCGCTCCGATTACCGACATGAGTTTGTCGTATTCGTTTGGTATGGCATAACCGGATGCTACATAACTGATGGAATCGATCTTATGGTAGATTGCTGCTCTTTCCGCTTCGTCCTCAGTATTTCTGTAGACTTCAAAAAGAGCCTCGATCTCGTCGAGAAGAGGTTTCTCGGCAGCATAATCGGATGTTCCGAAGTTCTGGGAACCCTTGAACATGAGATGCTCGAAATAGTGTGCGAGACCTGTGGTCTCCGAAGGGTCGTTCTTGCCGCCGACCTTCACTGCAATGTAGGTCTGGATACGTGGAGTTTCCTTGTTTACGCTCATATAGACCTTAAGTCCGTTGTCGAGCGTGTAGATCTTTGTTCCGAGAGGATCTCCTTTCACAGTCTCATACTTGTACTGTGAACAGGATGCCAGCAGGAGTATCAGTGCTCCAGCCAGCAGTGTTAGAATTCGTTTCATATTTTAATGTGTTAGTTGTTAATCCTATCAGTCGCGACGGGCGAGTCCGATGTAATAGAGAAGGGTCGCGAGAGAACCGAGCGCAGCGACCACATATGTATATGCGGCCCATTTCAACGCGTCGATTGCCATAGGGCGTGTGTGTCCGTCAGTTATCCCGGTCTGTGTCAGCCATGTAATGGCCCTGCTGCTTGCGTTGATCTCTACCGGAAGAGTGATGAAACTGAAGAGGGTGGTGGTTGCGAACAATATGATGCCGAACCAGAGAAGACCAGGGAATGTGTTTATGAGAAGCACTCCAAGAAGAAGGACCCATTGTACGATGTTGGAAGCGAAGTTTACGACAGGCACTAATGCCGAACGCATCTTCAGAGGTGCATATCCGCGGGCATGCTGTACCGCATGTCCGCACTCATGTGCGGCAACTGCAGCGGCAGCGACACTTCTGCTGGAATAAACTCCTTCGCTCAGAGCCACTGTCATTGTCTGCGGATTGAAGTGGTCGGTAAGCATTCCTCTGGTCGGTACGACCTTGACATTATATATTCCGTGGTCGTGGAGCATCTTCTGTGCTACTTCCGCACCTGTCATACCTGTAGGCAAGCCCACTTGTGAGTATTTGTTGAAACGGCTTTGAAGCATCTGCTGTACGATGAAACTCAAAGCCATTATGACGATCATGATGAACCAGATATTCATGTTCAATCCTGTTTAATGGTTAATAATCCGTAAATATAGTCGTAATAACTGACAAAATGTCCGAAAGCAGTATTTATTTTGCCGGCGCATATATATGCAAAATTTATTCCTATCTTTGCATGTTCCCTGAATGTCATTCTGCGGAACATACCGACGAGAGAATCTATGTATATAAACAGTGATTTTTCAAGGCTTGAAATAAATCTGAAAGGTTGCCTTGACAATTATAAATATTTCAGATCCAGACTGGAGGAGAGCACAAGGCTTCTTGTGCTTGTAAAGGCTAATGCATATGGCCATGGAGCCGTAGAATTCGCGTCCCTCATGGAAGATGCTGGTGCTGACTATCTTGCTGTTGCCTACCCTGTGGAAGGTATTGAACTGCGTCAGGCCGGCATAAAATCTCCGATAATCGTTCTGACAGCGGGTACTGACTCATTTGAACAGATTGTAAATTATGGTCTGGAGCCGGGTATCCCTAACTTATGTTCTTTGAAGGAACTCTGCTCTGTTCTTGAAAAGAGGGGAGTAAGGGATTTTCCGGTGCATGTCAAGTTGGACACAGGAATGCATCGTCTTGGTTTCATGACAGAGGAACTTCCGGATCTTCAGGATTTCCTGAAGGACTGCCCGTATGTCAGGGTAAAGTCCGTGTACTCCCACCTTGCTGCTGCAGATGACCCTTCATGCGATGACTTTACATTGACCCAGATCGGACTTTTCCAGAAGAATGCCGATCTTCTTTCGGAATCTCTCGGTTACAGGCCTATGTACCACATCCTGAATTCTGCAGGAATAGAAAGATTCCCTCAGTATCAGTTCGATATGGTCCGCTTAGGTATCGGAATCTATGGCGTCAGCGCGATTCCCGGCAACCATCTGTCTCCGGTAGCATCCTTCAAATGCAAGGTGCTTCAAGTCAAGACTCTTGCTCCGGGTGATGGTACCATAGGTTATGGACGACATGGAAAGATCGCTCCGGATGGGACTGTAATAGCGACAATACCGGTAGGTTATGCTGACGGAGTGGACAGGCACCTAAGTTGCGGAAAGTGCTGTTTTACTGTTAACGGACATCGTGTGCCGACCATCGGAAACATCTGTATGGATATGAGCATGCTGGATGTGACCGGTCTGGATGTGAAGGTAGGTGATACAGTGACCATCTTCGGCGAAGATCCTACTATCTCAGAACTGGCAGGCATTCTTGGTACCATCCCTTATGAGATCCTGACTTCCGTTCCACGCCGCATAGAACGCATAATCGTGAAATAATGGAAAATATCAGCAACAAATACAAAGTCCTTTTCGTGTGCCTGGGGAACAAATAGTATTTGTTTATTTTTCTATTATTCCATTTATATTCAATAAATTAAAAAATCATTATTATCTTTGTTCTTGTAAACCAAACTGCGGTTTTATGCTATTTTATGTAAACCGTAGTGTAAACTGATTACGAGAAT
>JAZRGY010000130.1:0-7625 GCA_045644485.1 Candidatus Cryptobacteroides sp.
ACGGCCTACTTCTTCAAGGTCGTTGTGCTTTCCGCTTACTCGGAGACACTTCTGGCTGTCAGCAACCCTCTTCCATTTGGCAGGGCTGTTGCCGAGGAACCAGTCCTTGAACTGATTCATTCCGGCGTTGGTGAACATGAGAGTCGGGTCGTTCTTTACGACCATAGGTGCCGACGGCACAATCTGGTGACCCTTCGAAGCGAAGAAGTCCAGGAAGGCTTTTCTGATTTCTTTTGAAGTCATATGCTGTAATTTTTATTTCAATCTGATGGGCTGCATTTCGTGCAGCCGCAAAATAACTCGCAAAATTACATAAATTATCCGTAAAAATCCAGAGAAACCCTCACTTTCAGATGACTATGTTTAAAAAATAATATTTTTTATAGAAGGATATGAGATTTTATATATCTTTGTGCTCGTATGTCCAAGAATAAAAACTATATTTTCAATGACAGAACGCTCATGTATGAGATCCGGAAGCGTTCAAAGATGTCGCAGGTTGTCAAGTCTGCGACCATCTTTGCGTTGAGTCTGGGAATGTCCGTTCTGTATTTCTGGCTATATACTTCTGTTTTCGGGCTGGAACTCCCGAAGACTGTGCTCCTGAAGAAGCAGAATGCCGAATGGTGCTCGAAGATGGAGGTGATGAACAGGCAGTTGGACGGTTATGAGGATGCTCTCGCTTCGCTTCAGATGAGGGATGACGATATATACAGGTCGATCTTCGGTATGCATGAGATTCCTGCCGAGGTCCGCAATGCCGGATTCGGAGGTGTGAACAGATATGCCTATCTGGACGGAATGGACCAGAGCGGTCTGCTTAAGAGCACTACGGTGAGGATGGATGTCCTGACAAAGAAGTCCTATGTCCAGAGCAAGTCGTTTGATGAGGTCGCACAACTCTCGAAGAGGGCTGGAGATATGGCTTCATGCATTCCTGCTATCCCGCCGATAAATCCAGACAAGTCAAAATACCGTCTCTCCAGCAGTTTCGGATACAGAACTGACCCGGTATACGGAAGGGCTGCGCGTCATACAGGTGTGGATTTTGCGATGCCTTCGGGTAACCCGATATATGTTACCGGTGACGGAGTCGTGGAGAGTGTCAAGTTCGAGTTTTTCGGATATGGAAACCAGGTGGTTGTCGACCATGGATTCGGATACAAGACCAGGTATGCCCATCTCAAGAGTATCGGAGTTGTTGAGGGTATGAAGGTCAAGAGAGGTGAATGTATCGGCGAGAGCGGAAATTCAGGAAAATCGACAGGGCCTCACCTCCATTATGAGGTCATATACAGAGGAAGTGCTGTAAATCCTAGCAACTATTACGACCTGTCCATCACTCCGGAGGAGTATGCTACGATGGTTCAGAATACTGCCGACATGTCTGAAAGGATGACGCTCCATCCATCGCACAGGAATAAATCCGGAAACCGCTCATGAGCAGCAACTACATATTTGACAAGAACGACATAAGGTTCAGAAAGAAGAAGACATCAGTTTGGGCGGTTGTGCGCATGATACTGATGTTTTTTGTCGCGTCTGTTTCCATGGCGGTATTGTATTATGTGATATTCTCCCTGATATTCAGTACTGAGGAGGAAAAGAGACTCAGACAGGAGAACAGGATGTATGCAAGGGAATATCCTGAACTGGAGAAGAAGGAAAGGATGCTTTCAGATGTTGTGGACGGGCTTCTTGTCAGGGATGATGATATATATACGGAGATATTCCAGACATCTGCCCCAGATGTCAATCCTCTGTCAAGTATAGACTTTCTTGCGGGATATGATTCCATTCCGGACCATGACATAGTGCTTTACTCTGCCGCTAAACTTGATCTGGCGAGCAGGAGTGCCGCCAGGGTTGAGGATAATTTCCGCAGGATAGCACAGGTCTTGGGCTCTGAAGATTATTCTCTTCCGCCGATGACCAATCCTTTGAAGAATTATTCGTTCGCCCAGACGGGTGCATCGACAGGCAGCAGGATAAATCCTTTCTACAAGGTTCCTCTCCAGCATAACGGACTGGATATGATTGCCCCTTCCGGCGAACCGGTGTATGCTGTTGCTGACGGGGTGGTGAAGGATGTGATCCGTTCACGCAAGGGACTGGGTAATGTCGTGGAGATAGACCATGGGAACGGATACATTACCAGATATGCACATCTTGCTGATGTAGAGGCCCGCAAGGGGCGCAGGTTGAAGAAAGGTACGCGAATAGGATATGTGGGCGTGTCGGGCAATTCGTTTGCACCTCATCTGCATTATGAGGTGATAAAGGATACAGTCGTGATGGATCCGGTCAATTATATGTTCGCATCCGTGACTCCTGAGGAATATGTAAACATGTTGGTGATGTCTGTAACGACCGGCCAGTCAATGGATTGACGATTGTCCGGCAATCGTCGTCCCGAGGGACAGAATGAAGTGGGGATCTCCCCGGAAAAGGAAAAGATTATGGAAAAGTATCTATACACAATCGGCGAAGTTGCTGAAATATTGGGGGAAAGCACTTCTCTTGTGCGTTTCTGGGCCAATGAATTTCCGAAATTCATAAAGCCGCAGAGAAATGCCAAGGGAAACCGTCTCTTTACAAAGGAAGATGTGGAGACTTTCAAGCATATCCATCTTCTTGTGAAGGTGGAAGGTCTGACTTTGGAAGGTGCAGCCAAGAGACTCAAGGGAGACAGGAAGGATGTGATCAACAAGGCCCGTGTCCTGGAATCCTTAAGGAATATACGTAAGCAACTTGCGGAAATCAAGGAGGATCTTTGATGGAATATAAGGTAAGAGACGTTACGAAAGTCATTGAAGACTTTGCCCCGCTATCTATTCAGGAGGGATGGGACAACAGCGGGCTGTGCATAGGTTCTCCGGACGCTCCGGTAACCTCTGTGCTTCTTGGGCTTGACTGTACTTCCGAACTTGTGGATGAGGCTATAGCGTGCGGCGCTGATATGATTGTCACCCACCACCCTCTCATATTCTCCGGATTGAAGAAGATTTCTCCGGAAGATCAGGTCGGGGAGGCCGTCATCAAGGCTGTCAAGGCAGGTATCAGCGTCTATGCCGCTCATACAAGTGCAGACAAGGTGATTGCGGGCGTGAGTGGCGCCATGGCTTCAAGACTGGGCCTGCATGATGTGTCCATCCTTGACGAAGATGGCGAAGGTACCGGGCTTGGCGTTGTCGGCAATCTGCCGCAGCCTCTTTCAGCAGATGAAGCAGTGGCTCTTGTAAAGGAGAAATTCGGCCTCAAGATGGTGAGGACTTCCAGACCGGTCGACGGAAAGGTCAGTCGTGTCGCTCTGTGCGGAGGATCTGGCGGCTCACTTATCAGAAAGGCGATGTCTTCTGGGGCGCAACTTTACATAAGCGGAGACATATCCTATCATAATTTCTTTACAAAGGCGGGATTCATGATAATGGATATAGGACATTACGAAAGTGAAATAGAGATAGTTGACATTTTATTTTCATTGTTAAGGAAAAATTTTCCTACCTTTGCAGTTCGCATTACGCAGAATATATATAGTAACCCGATATTTTATTTTTAAGCGACATGGCTAAAAAGACAAAGAAAATCGAGACCCCGATTGACCAGAGAGAGACCTTTGTGTCGATTCAGAAGACTTTTGCAGACTCGGATCTCAGTGTAGGTGAGAAACTTAAGACTCTTTATGTTCTCCAGCAGGCTGACACTGCCATCGACAAGATACTCCAACTCAGAGGTGAACTCCCGGTTGAGGTCGAGAACCTTGAAACCGAGATTGCGGAACTCAAGATAAAGGCTGAGCGTGTATCGGAACTCATCGACGAGTATACAAGATCGATAGGAGAGAACAAAATCAACATCACTGAGTGCGATGACCAGATCGAGAAGTACAAGGCTCAACTCGATAAGGTGGCGAACAGCCGTGAGTACGACTCCCTCAACAAGGAAATCGAGAATGTAGGTCTCCTCAGACAGATTGCTGAGAAGAATATTTCCGAGATCAAGGAGCGCATCTTCGAAAAGAAGAACGAACTCGAAGTTGTGAAGGAAAAGGCTTCTGTAAGAAATGCAGACCTCAAGGCAAAGAAAGAGGAACTTGCTACAATCGTGGAGTCTACAGCGAAGGAGGAGGAAATTCTTCGTGCAAACAGAAACGAGTGTGCTGCAAAGATCGATGACAGGACAATGAGTGCGTATGAGCACATCCGTCATAGCAGCAACAACCATCTTGCAGTTGTTTCTGTCTTCAACGGTGACTCTTGCGGAGGCTGCTTCAATACAATCGCGCCGCAGAGACTCATCGACATCGCTTCTAACAGAAAGATGATCATCTGCGAATATTGCGGAAGAATTCTGGTAAATCCTGATTTTGAATAATCTTGCTTATGGCTGAAGAGGGAATCAAAAGAACCTCGGCCAGAAGGAAGAAACAGTCAGTTGACTTGGATACGCTTGGGCTTGAGATGGGTAACAGACCGCCTCAGGCTCTTGACGTTGAAGAGGCTGTCCTCGGTGCCCTTCTGATTGAGCCGAACTGTATAGATGAAGCAATGGATGAACTTACTCCCAATTGCTTCTACAGTGAAAAGCACCGTATGATATTCGAGGCCATGCGTTCTCTTTCAAATGAACACATAGCCCTTGACCTTTTGTCTGTTTCTCAGAAACTGAAGTCCACTGGCAACCTCGAGATCGTGGGAGGTACTGTGGCTCTTGTCCAGTTGTCTCAGAAGATCGGTGCGGCGGCCCATATCGAGTATTACATCAGGATTCTCAAGCAGAAATGTATACAGAGGGAACTCATTACTGCGTCGTATGATATCCTGAAGTCTTCATATGATGAGGCGACCAATGTTGATGACCTTATCGACATGGCGCAGACAAAGGTCTTTGCTGCGATCCAGAACAATGTGAAGAAAGATGTTCAGGAGATCGGCAAGGTCATAAACGATGCTCTCGACGACATTCAGCGTCTTCAGAACACTTCCGGACTGAGCGGTGTCCCTTCAGGATTCGCTTCAGTAGACAAGATCACTCTCGGATGGCAGGCGTCAGACCTCATAATCCTTGCAGCCCGTCCGTCTGTCGGAAAGACAGCATTCGTGCTTAATCTTGCACG
This sequence comes from Candidatus Cryptobacteroides sp., assembly GCA_045644485.1. Lineage (GTDB taxonomy): Bacteria > Bacteroidota > Bacteroidia > Bacteroidales > UBA932 > Cryptobacteroides. Next base: position 5,117 of record JAZRGY010000130.1, read on the forward strand.
AAACGCCGCTGTGGATCACAATATGCCGGTTGCCTTCTTCTCTCTTGAGATGCCGGCAATACAGTTGGTCAAGCGTATGATGGTGTCGGAGACAAGGCTCAGCGCAGACAAGATCAAAGGTGGTGTCAAACTTGAGAACTGGGAGTGGGAGCAACTCGACATACAGTTGAAGAGACTTGCCAAAGCACCTATATATATAGATGATACCCCGTCTCTTCCTGTGATGGAGTTCCGTTCCAAGGTCAAGAAACTCGTCAAGCAGAAAGGAGTACGTCTGATAGTAGTCGACTATCTTCAGTTGATGCAGGGCCCTGCAGAACTTCGTGGAATGCGCGAGCAGGAAGTTGCGGCTATTTCACGAACACTTAAGGCTACTGCAAAGGAGATGAATGTGCCGATCATCGCGCTTTCCCAGTTGTCCCGTCAGTCTGAGAACCGTCAGGGAAGCAATCGTCGTCCTCAACTCAGTGACCTTCGTGAGTCCGGATCAATCGAGCAGGATGCGGATATGGTAATATTTATACATCGATATGATTATCAGGGACTTTCTGACAATCCTGATGATGTGGGAAGGACACAGATCATCATCGCGAAGCATCGTAACGGTGCCATCGCAGACATCGATATGCGCTTCCGTGCAGAGGAGGTGAGATTCGTGGATGAGTCTGAAAGTCTTGTGAACCAGATCGGCGGAATGTCCTACGCCTCTGCAATGAACGACGATATCCCTCCTTTCGGTCCAGAGCCTGCGGGCAATGACTTCGGCATGAATAATGACTTCATGTAGTCTGATGAGACTCGTGATATACATATTCATTCTCCTGTTTACATGTATGAGGGCTGCCCCGATGCATGCGCAGGAGAATGCTGGTTTTAAAGAAACTTCATGTGTGCCGGTCAGGACTACCGTCGAAGAAGAACTGGCCTTTCATGCAGGGGAGAGGATGGACTTCGTCCTGCATTACAAGTGGGGTGCGATCAATACTGATGTCGGTACAGCCACCGTCACTCTGGATTCTCTTGATTTTAACGGTCATGAAGCCTTCTGGTGTCATGTGACAGGCAGGACAAGAAAGTTCTTCGATGTCTTTTTCAAGGTGCGTGAGGACTTCAGTTCGTGGTTTACAAGAGACGGACTCAAGCCCTTGAAATTTACCCGAGATACATATGAAGGCGGATACGAAGCACGCAATACGTATCTCTACAGATGGGATGAGGCTGAACCTTACATTGCTGCCGACATATACACGTCGAGCATGGGGCAGAAGTCCATGGAAATACCTTTGACCCCATGCACATATGACCTTCCGTCATTGTTCTTTTTTGCAAGGAACATGGATATAGAGAATGTTGCCGCAGGCAGGAGATATCCGATGACATTCGCTATCGATGACGAGGTGTTCAATGTATATTTCATTCTTTACGGCAGGGAGACTATAAAAGTCAAGGGACTGGGTACAGTCAAGACGATAAAGTTTGCGGCAAAACTTCTCGAAGGCGAAGTGTTCAAGGGCGAGGAGGATATGCTGATATGGATATCAGACGATGAAAATCGTCTACCTGTCTATTTCGAGGCTCCTCTTCTGGTAGGAGCGGCAGCCGGGAGGATGAGCGGATATGACGGACTCAAATATCCGTTTACATCATTGGTAAAAACAAAAAGATAAAGGATTGTCAGGGGTTCTGCTCCTGTAATTATAGATATTATGGCTAAGAAAAATGAGATAAGACATTCCGGGAAGATACTGGAGATAACCCCGGATTTCACGACTGTACAGATAATTGTTTCCTCTGCATGTTCCTCTTGCCATGCGAAGAGCATGTGCGGCATGTCTGAAGATGAAGAGAAGGTAATCATGGTGCCGACGGATCCTTATGCGGAGCATGAGGTCGGTGACCAGGTGCAGGTGATGACGAAAATGTCCATGGGATTGAAGGCTGTGTGGATATCTTATGTGATTCCGTTGGCCGTTTTAATGATTTTAATATTATCTTTGTCCCCCGTTATCGATAACGAACTCATGCTTGGTCTCGTGGCGATAGCCGGTGTGGCGGTTTATTATTTTGTTGTCTGGCTCTTCAGAGGCAGGCTACAGAATGAATTTGTGTTTTATATAGACTAGAATCTCATAGAGAACAACTAAACAATAAATTATAATGACAACAACAATTATCTGGACTATTGCAATCCTTACCGTTCTCGGTGCTCTGCTTGCGGTGGTTCTCTACGTCGTGGCTGAAAAGTTCAAGGTAGAGGAAGACCCTAGGATCGACGAGGTTGAGGAGGTTTTGCCTGGTGCAAACTGCGGAGGCTGCGGTCAGGCTGGCTGTCGTGCTTTTGCGCAGTTCTGTGTTGAGTCGTCTCCGAATCTGGACAAATGCTTCTGTCCTGTCGGCGGTAACGAAGGTATGCAGAAGGTCGCTGCCGTGCTCGGAGTGGAGGTTGCCGTCAAGGAACCTCAGGTCGCTGTGGTACGTTGCAACGGAACTTGTGAAAACCGCCCTCGTA
>JAZRGY010000131.1:0-17107 GCA_045644485.1 Candidatus Cryptobacteroides sp.
ATCCACCTCTTCCCATTCCGAACAGAGAAGTTAAGCTCACCATCGCCGATGGTACTGCCCCACCAGGTGGGAGAGTAGGTAACTGCCACTTTCTTATACGAGTCCCTGACATGATTTCATGTCGGGGACTTTTGATTTATATATAATCATGATTTAATTTATAATAATTCTAAATATGGCAAATTTTTTGTATCTTCGTTCCAGATTTAATAAGTTATGCTATGAAGATACAAAATATAATTGCACGTGAGATACTTGATTCTCGCGGAACGCCTACAGTTGCGGCGGAAGTCATTCTTGAAAATGGTGTAAGAGGTTATTCTTCTGTTCCTTCCGGGGCATCTACCGGTATGAATGAGGCATTGGAACTAAGGGATGGAGATCCTAAGAGGTATTTTGGCAAGGGTGTTCTTAAGGCTGTTTCCAATGTGAATGATACGATTGCTCCTGCTCTGGTAGGTAAATCTGTTTTTAATCAGAAAGAAATCGATGGTATCATGATAGGTCTGGATGGTACACCGAATAAGTCCCGACTGGGAGCCAATGCCATTCTTGCCGTTTCTCTTGCTGTTGCAAAGGCTGCAGCAAATGCTCTCGATATTCCGTTGTATCGTTACCTTGGTGGCCCAGGCTCCTGTGTGCTTCCTGTTCCGATGATGAATATCATCAACGGAGGTTCTCATAGTGATTCTCCAATAGCATTCCAGGAGTTTATGATACGTCCTGTAGGAGCGGATTCATTTCGCGATGCCTTACGTATGGGTGCAGAAGTTTTCCATAGTCTTAAGAAAGTTCTTCATGACAAAGGTTTGAATACCGCTGTCGGGGATGAAGGTGGATTTGCTCCTCTCCTTGACTGTACGGAGCAGGCTCTTGACCTTATTTTGGAGGCAATCCGTATGGCAGGTTATGAACCTGGCAGAGATGTGACCCTTGCTTTGGATTGTGCTTCTTCTGAATTTTATAAAGATGATAAATACGACTATAAGATATTTGAGGGAGAAGATTCGCGTGTTCTCGATCGTGAAGGACAGATTTCTTATATTAAATCACTGATGGATAAGTATCCGATAGACTCGATAGAGGACGGAATGTCCGAGAACGACTGGTATGGATGGGAACTGTTGACAGCAGAGACCGGACATAGGTGCCAGTTGGTGGGAGATGATCTGTTTGTGACCAATGTTGACTATCTTGCTAAAGGCATAAAGACAGGTGCTGCAAATGCCATTCTCATCAAACTGAATCAGATCGGAACATTGACAGAAACTCTGGAGGCTATAGAAATGGCTAAGAGAAACGGCTATAAGGCTATCATATCTCATCGTTCCGGAGAAACAGAAGATACATTCATTGCAGATCTTGCCGTCGCAACAAACAGCGGGCAGATAAAGACAGGATCATTGAGCCGTTCGGAGAGGATTGCGAAATATAACCGTCTCCTCCAGATTGAAGATGAACTCGGCGGACAGTCCCGATACGGATTTGCTCTTTAGTTCTATTGCCGTCTGCCGGCGGTCATAAATTCGAAAAGATTGACTATCTTTGCAAATTCTAAGACTTTTTAATAAGCAAGACTTATGGCAGACAGCAATTTCATAGACTACGTGAAGATATATTGCCGTTCGGGAAATGGCGGTCCGGGTTCGACCCATATGAGAAGGGAGAAGTATGTGCCGAAAGGCGGTCCGGACGGTGGTGACGGAGGACGCGGAGGACATATAATCCTGAGAGCAAATCCTCAGTTCTGGACGCTTATCCACCTTAAATACCGTAAGCACATCATGGCAGAACATGGTGCATCAGGAAGCGGACAGTTGCAGAAAGGTAAGAATGGTGAGGATATATATCTTGATGTTCCGCTTGGTACGGTCGCAAAGAATGCCGAAACTGGTGAGATACTCTTCGAGATGGTGGAACCTTATGAGGAGAGAATTCTTGTAAAGGGTGGCCGTGGAGGTCTCGGAAACAACAATTTCAAGACTGCAACCAACCAGACTCCACGTTATTCCCAGCCTGGTGAGCCGTGTGAGGAAGGATGGTTTATCCTTGAACTCAAACTGCTTGCTGACGTGGGACTTGTAGGTTTTCCTAATGCAGGAAAGTCGACTCTTCTGTCTACTGTATCTGCTGCAAAACCAAAGATTGCAGACTATCCGTTTACGACTCTCGAGCCAAATCTTGGTATCGTAAGTTACTACGATGACAAGTCATTTGTGATGGCCGATATCCCAGGAATCATCGAGGGAGCGCATGAAGGCAAGGGTATCGGCATGCGATTCCTCAGACATATCGAGCGCAACTCCATACTTCTGTTCATGGTTGCTGCAGATCAGGATGACATTACAGAAGGATATGAAGTGCTTCTTAACGAACTTCGTGAGTACAATCCTGAACTTCTGGTCAAGGACCGTGTGTTGGCAATCACCAAGTCAGACATGCTTGATGATCAGTTGAAGTCTGAGATAGAGGAACAACTTCCTACTGATCTTCCTCATGTATTCATATCTTCATTTACTCAAGAAGGTATAAAGGAACTCAAGGATCTGCTCTGGACGGCGCTTCATAAGGAGGTTGAAGAAGAGGATGCTCCTGTTGTTCTCTTTCCTGGAGATGAAAACGAAATCGTGCTGTAAATGAGCATTTGGCAGACACTTGAAAGAGCGGACCAACTGGTGACCCTGGAGATCAACAGTTGGCATTCTGCTTTTACAGACCCTGTCTGGGCATTTCTGTCGGATATTCCTGTCTGGATTCCAATGTATGTCATGATTGTGGCCTTCATTATCCAGAGACTCGGGTGGAAGAAAGGATTGCCAGTGGTTGCGGCCGCAGTCCTTACATTTGCTTTCTGTGACCAGTTCTCCAATTTCATAAAGGCTCTGACGGAAAGATTGCGTCCATGCAATGACCCATTCATGCTCCACAATGGTCTCCATGTGCTTGAAGGCGGCGGCTCATATGGATTCTTTTCAGCCCATTCTGCCAATGCATTTGGTCTTGCATCCAGTACATTCATCGGTCTTCGTGCTGACAAGAGGCTAAAGTACAGAGGATACGCAGCCTGGATGTATACATGGGCGACTCTTGTCGCAATCAGCAGAATTTTTGTTGGAAAGCATTTCCTAGGTGATGTAATTGTCGGAATCTGCGTCGGATTGGCGGCTGGAATAGTCTTCGGCGCGATTGGAAGGGCAGTAATAAAAAGATTTTTATCATAATCTGTCAAATATTTTTGCAGATTCAAAAAAAAGTGCCATATTTGCATCCGCAAAAACAAACGGGGGTATAGCTCAGTTGGCTAGAGCACCTGCTTTGCAAGCAGGGGGCCGTCGGTTCGACTCCGACTATCTCCACAAAAAACACTCAGATTTAAAATCTGAGTGTTTTTTTTATGGTTACTATGGTACAATCACCTTGAGGGCGTGTTCAATGATCTTTATCTGTAAGATATTGTCTGCTTCAAACCATTCGCCGTCGGCGTGAGCAGGGCCGGGATTTTCTCTGACTATGCTGATGTTCTTTCCTTTATAGCAATGGATGTTCGAGGCCATGTTTACTGTTCCGGTCATTAGTCTGTAGGCCAGCATTGGTATTTCTATGTCCTTGAAATCTTCCACTACGGTGATGTCCAGTATTCCGTCACTGCTGTCGGCTAGGGGAGTGACGCGTGCTCCGTTACCCCACTGGTCGGAGTTGCCGACCGTTACCATCACAGCATCGTGCACCTTCTTTTGTCCGTCTATTTCGATTTCATATCGTTCCGTTACATGGTTCTTCCACGAATGGATGGCTTGTTCTATATAACTCGGAAGTCCTCTACGACCGGATTTTGCAAAACGTTCGCTGATTATGGCATCCAGTCCGACTCCGCATACGGAGAAGAAATATCGTCCGTTTATAGTGGCGGCGTCCAGATATTGGGTTTTGCCTGCTTCGATGGTTCTGATACTTCTGTTAAGGTCATGACTCAGGCCTAGATGGAGAGCAAGTCCGTCTCCGCTTCCTCTAGGGATGATTCCGAGAGTCTTTCCGGTGCCTATAAGACCTCTGGCGACTTCATTGACAGTTCCGTCGCCACCGACTGCCACGACAATATCTTCTTCCGCATCGCGTGCAAGTTGCTCTGCATGGCCTGCATATTCTGTATACACAACCCTGCAGTCCTCTTTTCTCAGTCTGCTGACTACGCGTGACTTGCTTCCGTACCCGGATATTGGATTGACAATGAACAGTATCATTCGAATATATTCTTTTCTTCGTCGTATATAGGACTTTCTATACCCATGAAATTCAATATACTGTGGAATACATGGTATTGACCAACTTTTTCAAGAGATTTTATCTCGGTGTTTTCATCTGAGTCCCATACGATGAATGGAATTTCCACCTGTTCTGCCGGTGCCATGGACATAGGAACTCCATGCATGTACAGATTGTTTTCTCCGAGGGATTCCCCATGGTCCGATACGTATATCATGCAGGTGCGACGATCAGGAATCTCCTTCAAGGTCTCTATTACGGAGTGGATAAGCCAGTCTGTATAGAGGATGCTGTTGTCGTATGCGTTCATCAGTTCCTGATGGTCTGCCTTTGACATCTCGACTGTCGTGCACACCGGAGTATACTTTTCGAAATCAGAAGGATATTTCTTGAAATATGTAGGGCCGTGACTTGTGTTTGTGTGTATTACCACAAGTGTCTTATCTTTATCAGATGCAATAATGTCTTCCTTGAGACCTTCAATAAGGATCCCGTCATATCTGTCGTCCGCTTCAGGAAATCTTTCCTTAAGGTCCTTGACCTTATAATATTTTTCGATATGGACAGGCGGCTCACCCCAGTTGCTTGTCCTCCAGGATACATCCACACCGGCTCTGTTCAGATAGTTCGGCAGTATTTCGTAGAGTTTGTTTACCGGTCCATGGTCCAGTATCGCCTTTACTCCCGCTGTGGTATAGGTCGCAGCGGCATCTGCAATCAGTGCTGTTACGCTGTCTTTCACTGTATAAGGATTGGTTTCCCGTTCATATCCGTAAAGAGAAAAATGGTCCCTTCTGGCGGATTCACCTATGATCAGCACACATACGTCCTTGCTCCTGTCGGTGATTACAGCATCCGGAAGAAGAATCTCCTTCGCGTTGCGCTTCTTTTCCGCGCTGTAGTATCGGAATGTATTGACTGTGTATGACCACGGCATGAGAAGACTTCCAAGTTCCGTAGAATTCCTGTCTATCCAAGGCCAGTTCTTCATATGACCCAGGGCAACCGCCAGGACTATGCCTAGTCCTGTGCCGATGTTTGCGAGGAATCTCTTGAATGAACCGTATTCAACTTTCTGGATGAAGATGTATATGCATGGTAATATGCCGAGGAATATCACATACAGAACTGCGGAGAACGAGAAGAATCCGGATGCTTCAGAGAATTGCGTATTGTATACGTTTCCCATCATCTTGTCGGTGATGAGTACTTCGTAGGAGTTTATGAAATAGAGACTTATGGCATCCGCTATGAACATGAAGGCAAGTATGCACTTTCCGACAATGCGTCCGGTATACATGACAAGATAATAGAAGAAGAAGTTCAGCGCCAGCATCAGGACTGCCAGACCTGCGACGATCAGGAATCCGTTAAAGCCCCCTTCAGTGTTGTCCATAGCCAGACGGAAGAAGGGTGCATGGTATGCAACCAGGGTGAAAATACTCAATACCACACACATTGTGGTCAACTTTATCTTGTTTTTCAGGAATCTCATTTTCGTATCATTTTTATGAATAGCAGAATCGTACCTGCAAGAAGTATCGCCAGAAGAAGGTTATATACTATGCTCAGAAACATATTGACCCTGTGACCAGGCCCTGCAAAAGGATCCGGACTTTCAGATGAATCGTATCTTGCAAAAGGATTTGTATAGATTACCTCGCCTTCCGGGAAGTACGCTGTGATTCTGGCATAGTTGTCCTCAGACCTCATTGTGTATTCGATCCTGCAAGTCTGGGATGCGCGTGCAAGAATCGTATGATTCTGTCCGATGACCTTTATGCTGTCCGCATTTTCAGAAAGTTCCAGAATAATGGTTTCTCCGTCCAGTCCGATATCTTCTATATGAGGCAGATCCTTGTTCTCGGCATATTTGACGTTCCAGTCTCCATTTCCATAATCAGGGACCCTCATGGAATAATAGCATCCATCCAGAAGGGTTTCACGGATATCTTCATATCTGCCAGAAGGGGTGCATAGGAAATTGCACCTGACAGCGATACGTGAGGACCTGTCCGGATAATGCAGGTCATCGTTGGCAAGGCCGAAACTGTAATGCCCGGCACTTAATGCCCAGTCCCAATATTCGTTTTCAGTGCTTTTTCCGCTGTCCAGTTCTATGATCTGATATCCGCTCAGTTTCTCCATCAGGTTACGTGATGTTCCGTTGGTCCTGAGAGGATGGTTCATTTGTATGAAATCGCTATCTTCTCCGAGAAGATCCATCTGGTACTGCTTCTGGAAGGCAAAGACAGGAAGAAGATGGTCGAATCTATTCACTTTTTCGCATCCGAATACGAGTTTGTGGTATTTGAACAGATTGTATCCGTGTTCATATACATCCACCTGAAGCGACTGATCGAAAGGATGTTCGGTGAGACTGTTGTGATTGGAGAATGTGACTATGTCGTAACCGAAATTATCATAAGCCTTATGGACTTCATCCGGCCAATATTCACATTCATTGAATATGCCTTCCACTCTTGTATGTGTGTGGAAGTTTGCTCTTTTCCAGCAATATGAAGTGTCTAGATTGCGGTATGGGTTGTAGATGTCCGGTCCGGCGAAAGGTTTCGGTGGGTCGAATGTATAAACAGGACTGACGCTTGTTGCGAAGACTGCCATCATGGCAATCATCACAACGGAAGCGACAGTCTTAAGAAGTATTGCAAGTGTTTTTCTTACTAGATTCATCAGAATTTGTCCATCACTGAGAATATACGGTCCTTGACTTCGTCAATAGTACCGACTCCGTCGATTTCGTTGTACTTTCCGGACTTTGTGTAATATTCTATGAGAGGTTCTGTCTGGTTGTGATATGTCACGATGCGGGTGTTGATGATGTCTTCACTGGCATCGTCTGCGCGTCCTTCCTTGAGTGCACGTCCCTTGATGCGCTCCATGATCATCTCGTCAGGGATCATGATCGATACGGTGGCAGTAACCTCTTCACCGGTCTTTGCAAGAATCTTGTCCAGGGCATCTGCCTGAGGAAGTGTTCTTGGGAATCCGTCGAGCAGGAATCCTTCGACTCCAGTCATGCTCTTGAATTCGTTCTCGATCATTCCCTCTACAACTTCATCCGGAACGAGGCATCCTTTCTCGATAAGAGCCTTGGCCTGAAGACCGAGTTCTGTACCTGCTGCGATTTCCTTGCGAAGAAGTGCTCCTGTAGAAATGTGGTGGAGATTGTATGTCTCTACCATTGAAGTGGCCTGTGTGCCTTTTCCTGCACCTGGAGGGCCGAATAAGATGTAGTATTTCATGTTTCGGTTATTGTGTTATTGCTCTAAAGAATATATGTCCTTCAAGTTGCGTCCCAGTTCGTCATAATCAAGTCCGAAGCCGACGATGAAATCGTTTGGAATCTCCATGGCTACATAGTCCAGTTTTATGTCTTTCTTGTAGGTGTCCGGCTTGAGAAGCATAGTGCATATCCTTGATTCGGAAACGCCATTTTCCTGCAGGATCCTCTTCAGTTCCACTATGGTGTTGCCCGAGTCGACTATGTCTTCCACGACGATGACACGTCTGCCACGTATGTCTGCAGTAAGTCCCATGGCCTGCTTTACGTTGCCTGTCGTATTTGTTCCTTCATATGAGGTGAGTTTTGTCGATACGATCTGACAATGGAAGTCCAGTCTCTTCATAAGTTCTGCCGTGAACATGATAGATCCGTTCAATACGCACAGAAGCATGGGTACGTCCTGGCATCCCTTGAAGTCTTCATTGATTCTTGCTGCGACATTGTCTATCGCCTCCATAATCTTTTCATATGGAATGGATATTCTGAAGGTTTTGTCTTTAAGTGTTACTGTATCCATAGGATTTTGTTCAATAATCTCACAAATTTAATAAACGATTATAAAAAAAAGAAAAATCTGCTGTTGTTTTATTCTAAAACAACACACTTTCAGTATGTATCTGATAATTTCGGAGCCGATTAATTCCAAATGGTATGTGGCGAAAGAGTATTGTCGTGTTTTTATCCGGCCTGTTGCATCTGCTATCCTTGGCTCAGTCTGCAGTGGATGTTGACAGTATCCTGAACTTGACCGGATGTGAAAGTCCGGAAGATATGGATGTGCATGAAGTGGAACGTCTGTATTCCTATCTTGAAAGGCCTTTGAAGATCAATCTTGCATCTGTGTCCTCTCTAAGGTCATGCGGACTATTCAGTCCGTATCAGGCGGCTTCACTGGCTGACTATCGTGCCCGTCATGGAGATATGATGTCATATGCTGAACTCTCTGCTGTAGACGGGTTTACAGCAGAGACTGTCCGTCTGCTTGCTCCGTTCATATCTCTTGAAGGCGGGACTATAGGCATACGTGACGGTGACAGGAAGGACTTAGTCAGCGATCTCGCCATAAAAGGTGGTGTTTCTGTTTCGAACTTTGATATTTCGGGAGGATATGCTGTGAAATACAGATGCACAAGAGGCGAGTCACTGTCTTTCTCAATATCTGCTTCCCGGGCGAATGGCCCTGTCTTCGGTATTCCGGATATTTTTTCCGGAAACCTGACATGGACTTCAGGCAGAAGACCGTTCAAGATGATTGTAGGTGATTTCAATGCCCGGTTCGGACAAGGGCTGGCATTGTGGAACGGTATGTCGATGACGGGTGTTTCATCACCTGCTTCGGTCTTCAGATCAGCCTCGGGACTGTCTTCTTCATGGTCATTTACCGGAAGTACAGCCCATACTGGGCTTGCTGCGGAATATTCCTTCTTGCATATGCGGATTTCCTCTTTTGTCGCCTTCCCCCTGATCAAGTCTGATGAGGCCGGTATTCTTCCCGGCTTTAATCTGGGGTGGTATTGGAAGAATATGTGTCTGTCTGTGACTCATTATGCCGAATTCATACCGAAGTCCGGAATGACGGCGCTATATATTCCGGATATGAAGACATCAATAGATATAGCCTCATGTGTCAAGGGAACAGACATCTTTTCCGAACTTGCCTTTGACTGGGTCAACCGGGTCCCCGCCATGTTGGCCGGCATCAGATTTCCTGCCGGTGAGAGCCTGACCATGGCTTCGCATCTGAGATTTTATCCGGTATCTTTCGATCCGGTCAGGAGCGCGGCCCCAAGAAGCGTGAGCAAATGTTCCAATGAATACGGTGCGTCGTTGTGCCTGTCTTATGCTCCGAAAACCGGAATGTTTACTGGAACTATGTCTTTGGATGCAGCATATCTGCCTGACACTAAGGGAGATGATGAAAGTATACACTTGAAAGTCTTCTCTGAAGGAGGGATACGCATCTCAGATGCTGTTTTGTTGAAACTGAGGGTGGCTGAACGTTTCAGGACATGGGGACGAAGATTCAAGACTGATGTCAGGGCAGATATTGAGTGGACTGCCGGTCTCTTTTCTGTGGGAGGAAGACTGAATCTTGTACAATGTGCGGATGTAGGGTTCTTGAGTTATATTGAAGGAGGATATAAGTCAGACAGGTTTTCTGTGTATCTGAGGCAATTGTTTTTCATTGCTGATGACTGGGATGACCGTATTTATGCATATGAACGGGATGCTCCAGGAAGTTTTTCTGTTCCTGCATTTTATGGTAGAGGCATGCACACTGCACTGACTGTTTCCTTGAAGATTTCGCGATGGGTAAAGATATATGTAAAAGGGACCGTCACATCGTATACCTTTGAGCCGGCAGAAAAGCAAAAGCCCGGCAAGGCCGGGCTCAAACTTCAGTTGGTATTTTCCTTCTGATTATTTCTTTGGAATCTTGATTGTCATTCCTGCTCTGATCTTCGAACTGCTCAATCCGTTGAAGTCCATGATGTTCTGAGCGCTGACTCCAGGATAGTTCTTTGCTATGCTGTAGAATGAGTCACCTTCCTTTACCGTATAGGTGATGTATTCTCCGCTTTGTGTGGCAGTACTTTGTGCCTTAGGAGCAGATGATGAAGCACTACCAGAGACTATCAGTTTCTGACCTACACGTATGTTGTTGCTTGACAGGTTGTTCCATGCCTTCAACTGTGCGACGGTGCAGCCGTGTCTCTCAGCAATCTTGCCGAGTACGTCTCCGCTCTTGACTGTGTATGTGGTCGCATTTGCAGGTGCTGCAGTACTGGTTGAGGATGAAGACGATGTTGCTGATGATGCCGATGCAGGAGCACTTCCTCCTCTATAGATGACAAGTCGCTGTCCGACCCTGATGTTGTTGCTGCTCAGGTTATTCCATCTTTTGATCTGTGCCACGGTACATCTATGCCTGCTGGCGATCCTTCCGAGGTAGTCTCCGCTCTTCACTCTGTAGACGATCCTTTCGCCGTCGGCTCCGTCCTGGATTTTCTTGAGTGTGACAGGGTTGAAGTACTCTTCTGCCTTGTGGCGGTAGAGGGAGTCCTCATTGTCAATGAACGCATTGGTATAATTGTATGGAAGTCTGAGAATGTACTCCCTGGAGTTGCCCGGGATTATCTCGTGGCTATACTGAGGATTCAGATTCTTAAGTTCCTCCAGAGGGGCACCTGTCAGGTCACTTACCTGTCTGAGATGAAGCATCTTGTTGATCTTGAATGTGTCTACATGTGCAGGCATTTCCACAGCCTCAGGTTTTATACCATGCTCCTTGTAATAGGTCATCGCATAGAGTGCGCCGACAAATGCCGGTACATATCCTCTGGTCTCTCTTGGAAGATACGGATATATGTCCCAGAATGCGCGTTTGCCTCCGCTTCTGCGGATGGCCCTGTTTACATTTCCGGCTCCGCAGTTGTATGATGCTATGGCGAGGTTCCAGTCTCCGAATATTTCATATGAGTCCTGGAGGTATTGTGCTGCCGCTTCTGCGGACTTGATAGGGTCGAGTCTTTCATCCACGAATGAATCTATATGCAGGCCATACATCTTTGCTGTCGCATACATGAACTGCCACATTCCCTTTGCCCCCGCTCTTGACACTGCTCTTGGATTGAGAGCAGATTCGATTACAGCCATGGCCTTCAGTTCTTCAGGCATATCGTATTTGTTGAGGATCTCTTCAAATATAGGCATGTAATATTTGCCGAGTCCAAGGATGCTGGACATCTTAGGCATCTTTTCCGAGTAGAGGATGATGTAATTCTTGACGATGTCGTTGTAGGGGAGGGTGATGAAGGAATTCATCTGCCTGATTCTTTCTATATAGACTTCGTCAGGTACGTTGGACTCAAAACGCACGGAGTCCATGTTGTATTCGCTTATGTCTTCAGAATTTACCTTATTGTGTACGTACCAAAGGTTGAGGAGGCTGTCGGAAGTTTCAGCGGTGTAGTCTTCAGGATTGATGCCAGCAGCACTTTTATCCTCATTTTCCTCATACAGTGCCATCATCTCGTTGGTGATGCTGTCTGTATATTCGAGTTCCATCCGGTACCTTTCCAATTCGGTCTTGATGGAGTCCAGTTCTGCTTTAAGCATGGCGTTTTCATTTTTCAGGTTCGCCCTTTTCTTCAATAACTGGATCTTTTTCCTTTCCGGTTTCTGTCCTGTGTCTGTCGTCGTCTCTTCAGCGCTCGCTGTAACTGCAAAAGCAGCCGCCAAAGCGACTGCGATAATCTTTCTTATGTTCATTGTCAATCTATGTTTCATCGGTATCAGAACCTTATTCCCAATCTCATTCCTACTGCGTTATTGATCGGATTGACCGATCCGGTATGCATTGCATACTCATTGTAAGGTGATATCAAGGCCGGTTCTATATTCATGGTTATATCGTCCGTGACTTCAAAGTCATGCATGTAGGCAAATACGTTGGCATCTATTACCTGCAGAAGGTACACAAGAACCGTGGCGACTATCGAATAGTCTCTGTATCGTCTGTATACGTCCCTGTACCATTTTGCTGTTTCTCCGTCTATAGGAACCTTCTCGCTGACAGTAGGGTCCGGACTGGTGGCCTCATTGTGTATCCTCTTGAATCTCTTGTAGTTGTTGTTGTAATTCATGAGGAGATGTGTCGATACGAGAAGGCCGCCCCAGTAGATCGGCACCTTGAAGAGTTCTCCGTTATAGATCTGTCCCAATCCAGGAAGGAGGGCTGAATATATGGTCGCTCTTCCCGGGAGCGGGTCGGTGTCGCTATGATAGGATATTACACCGTCCATCAATGATCCCCAGTAGATCAGGCCGGCACCGGCAAGAAGCCAGGTTCCTGTTGTCTTGGATCTTGTGTCTATAATCGGTGCTTCGTACGGATATGGGGTACCGAATTCCGTTTCATGCGCCAGTCTTGCGGATTCGAATGCATCGTATGCCTTTTTACTCTTGTTGTATCGGTGCAGGTAATATCCACCTGTTCCTGCCAAGGCTCCGATACCTCCGTACACTATAGGCAGTTTCCAATAATCCTTATTGTATATCTGTGCTGTTCCCGGTGCGAAGACCGAACCGGCGAACATTGTTCCGATCTGAATTTCCTGCTTATGTGCCAGACCGCGGCCCCATTCCTTGAACGAGAACAGTTTGTCTGCTGTATCTGCGACTGCTGTGGAGTCACTCTTCTCGTTATAGGTCTGTTGGAATGCCTCCTCCTTGAACTGGGCATTGCCTTGCACGGCAAAACCTACAAGGAATACGATGAACGTGTATATGTGTCTAATTACTCTTCTGTACATTTCTCTATTGCCTTGAGGAACTTTCTGATCTCTTCGTCGGAATTGAAGTGTATCGTCATCGATCCTTTTCCTCCTGTGTTTCTCTTCAGGCTTATGTTGTTCTCAAAATACTTGCCTACAATCTCCAGAACCTTGAAGTACTCCTCCGGCAGTTCCTGTCCCTGATCCTCCGGAGTCTTTTTCTTAGGCTCAGACATCTTCTTGATCTTCTCTTCCAACTGTCTTACCGACATGTCGTCTTTTATGACCAGGTCACAGAGGTATTCCTGAAGTCTGATATCATCCACTCCGAGAAGGACCTTTGCGTGACCGACGCTGAGCAGACCTACCTTGAGGTCGTGCTGTATCTTTGCCGGGAGTTTCAGAAGACGGAGGAAGTTTGTCACAGTCGCCCTCTTCTTTCCTACCCTGACAGCCATCTGTTCCTGGGTAAGGCTGCATTCCTCGATGAGTCTCTGATAACTCATGGCAACCTCTATAGGGTCGAGATCCTCTCTCTGGATATTCTCCACAATGGCCATCTCCAGCATTCCCTGGTCGTTGGTATCCCTGATGTATGCGGGAATCATATCCATCCCGGCCATCTGGCATGCCCTGAATCTACGCTCTCCGCTTATGATCTGGTATCGTCCGTCTCCTTTGCGTCTTACGGTGATAGGTTGGATCAGACCGAGAGTCCTGATGGATTCGGACAGTTCCTCAAGCGCATCCTGACCGAAGGTCATACGAGGCTGGAACGGGTTAGGCTCTATCATGTCCATAGGAATACGCATGATGTCAGCCGATCCCTGCTGCGGATGGCTTTCGGTGCTTACCACTTCCTTATTTACATATCCTACCGGTTTTCTGATCTGGCTTAGGTCTGCATCTGTTCCAAGTAATGCTCCAAGACCTTTTCCCAATCCTCTCTGCTGTTTGCTCATCTCGATCGTTTTAACTGTTCTTTTCAAGTATTTCCTTTGCAAGGTTAAGATAGTTTGTCGTACCGTTGCAGATCACGTCATAGAGAATGATCGGCTTTCCGTGCGACGGAGCCTCGCTGAGTCTGATGTTTCTTTGTATGATGGTTTCGAATACCATGTCTCCGAAATGGTCGCGCAGTTCTCCGAGTACCTGATTGTGGACTTTTGTCCTTCCGTCGAACATTGTGACAAGAAAACCTTCGATAGTAAGGTCGGGATTAGGCTTGCCTTGTACGAGTCTTATTGTCTGCAGGAGTTTTCCAAGTCCTTCGAGCGCGAAGAATTCTGGCTGTACAGGGATGACTATCGAATCTGCAGCAGTGAGTGAATTTACTGTGATAAGACCAAGCGACGGAGAGCAGTCTATTATGATAAAATCGTACTCATCCTTTAAAGGAGCAAGCGCGTCCTTCATGACTGACTCCCTGTTGTCGGTTCCGAGCATCTCTATTTCTGCTCCGACAAGATTTATATGCGAAGGGATCATGTGGAGATTTGCAATCTCCGTCTGGATAAGGGTGTCTCTGATGTCTATAGCCCCGATAAGAACCTCATAAAGAGTCCTTTTCTGGTCATTGTCAGGAGAAAAGTTGAGGCCGGAAGTCGTGTTTGCCTGAGGGTCGGCGTCTATTATGAGCACCTTCTTTTCCAGGACAGCGAGTGACGCGGCCAGGTTTATTGCAGTGGTGGTCTTGCCTACTCCACCTTTCTGATTTGCTATTGCTATTACTTTTCCCATACTATTTTTCATTAGGACATAATCCCTGCAAAATTACGAAATTTATTTCACACATCATCTTTAATTTGCTACATTTGTTGATAAATTCAGATGCTATGAAAGTTTCGGAAAAGAAGGATGTCTGGCTTGTAGTGGTGAATGTCTTCGCTGCTTCGAAGAAGGCCGGTTCTGTATGGAAGAAGGCTGCAGTGATGCTCGAAGATGCAAAGGTGCCATATAGGGCTATGTTTACAGGAGGAGAGGACAATGCTATAGCAATAAGCAGAAAGGCCTGTGCTGAAGGATACAGGAAGTTCATTGCTGTCGGTGGTGACGGTACCGTGCATGATGTCCTGAACGGTATGGCAGAGTATGTGTTTTCTACAGATGCTTCCGGTGCCAGTCTTTCTGATTTCATGCTGGGAGTCATTCCTGTAGGTTCGGGAAATGACTGGGTGAAGTCGACAGGAGTGCCTAAGGATATTTATGGAGCCGTACAGATGATAGCGGCAGGACATACCGGGCTTCAGGATGTGGTCCGTGTGGAGGTCCTCAATCCTTCAGATATTGGCGCCGCTCCTGTATCTGTATCATACATGGCAAATGTCGGTGGCGTGGGCCTTGATGCAAGGGTCTGCGAAATCGTGAACAGAAAGAAGGAACAGGGACGTCGGGGCAAGAAACTTTATATCAGTGCATTATTGTATTGTATCAGGCATCGTGTTCCTGTCCGTGCAAGGATATTGTGTGACGGTAAGGAGATTTTCTGCGGCCGTTATCTCTCAATAGCATTCGGCGTAGGAAAGTATTCCGGCGGAGGTATGAGACAGACTCCTCTTGCAGAACTTGGCGATGGGAAACTGGACGTGACTGTAATCCCGGATATTCCTATATGGACTATAGCGAAGGAGGTGCCGAAATTGTTTACAGGTAACTTTCATAAGGTAGATGTGCTTACTATGTCTCAGTGCAGCGAGGTTCTGGTCATTCCGGAAGGGGAGGCTGATGCTGAGCCGGCAGAGGTCGACGGCGAGGTGGTAGGACGTGCTCCGGTTAGGATGAGTGTCCTGTCTCAGCAGATGAATGTCATCATGAAGGATCCACGTTGATGGTTATGTGACCCTCATACTTGTGTGATTTTTCGAAATCCTGTATTTCCTTGAGGAGCGTCTTCTTGCTTGAAGCAAGATTACGGTCCTTTTTCATGCTTATCCTTATCATCCTGATATGCTGGTCCGCGACCTTGTCGATGGCAGGAGCATATGGGCCTGTGATGTCAAACTTGCCTGCAAGTATTCTTGCAAGTTCAGAAGACAGTCTTGCCACCCTGTCTTCAAACCTGTCCCTGAAGGCCAGTTCTATGATTCTTGTGTATGGAGGGAAGTTGAAATCCTTTCTTTCATACATGAATCCTAAGTTACAGTCTTTTCCGACCATGTCGTAGACCGGATGTTCAGGCTGGGATGTCTGTATTACGAACAGTCCTTTATTTTCCCTTCTTCCGCATCTTCCTCGGAACTGCTCAAGTATCTGCAAGGCCTTTTCGTCTGCACGGAAATCCTGGATGCCTAGGAATGTATCAGCCTCTATTACTGCCACGAGACTCAATCCTCCGAAATCAAAACCTTTGGTGAGCATCTGGGTACCTATGAGTATGTCGATGTTTCCTTTACCGAACTCGCGTATTGTCTGGGTTTCATATGACTTGTTCTGAGCCGTGTCGCTGTCAAGTCTCGCGATCCTTGCTTCCGGAAAGAGTGCTGCCACTTCTTCTTCAATCTTCTGAGTACCTGCTCCAAGTGACTTCAACATGCCTCCGCATTTGCTGCATCTTCCTGTAAACGGATGAGAATAGCCGCAGTAATGACATTTCATCCTTTCCGTGCCATGATCTTTATGCAGACTCATGCTGACGTTGCATCGTGTACATTTCTGGATTTCTCCACATTCGTCACACTGCAATGCCGGAGCCCATGCCCTTCTTGAGCGCAGAATCATCACCTGTCCGCCTTCCTTAAGCGCATTTCTGATATGTGTTATCAGTCTTATGGAGAAGTTTCCGCGCATTCCTCGCTTTTTTCTTTCCGCCTTTGTATCTATGATCTCTATGTCAGAGTCTTCTGTCCCGTGGTACCTTTCCTTAAGTTCCACCAGAATATGCCTGCCGCAGGTACAGTTGTACATTTCTTCAAGGGAAGGAGTCGCCGATCCCAGGATGATGTCGCATCTGTGGATCTGGGACAGCATGAGTGCAGTGTCACGTCCGTTGTATCTGGGAGCAGGGGAGTCCTGTTTGTATGAACTGTCGTGTTCTTCATCTACGATGATCAGTCCGATGTCATGGTGGGGAAGGAAAAGAGAGGAACGCGTTCCTAAAATGATGTGTCCGTTCCCTGAACGTATGGTATCTGCTGTACTTCTTCTGCTTGCTGCCGTTTCTGCAGAATGAAATACGAGAAGATTTTCCCCGAAGTGTTCGTGGAGCCTGTCTTCCAATTGTCTGCTCAATGCGATTTCCGGTAAGTCGGAGGCCAAGCGGTCT
>JAZRGY010000132.1:0-3286 GCA_045644485.1 Candidatus Cryptobacteroides sp.
GCAAACATGTGGAAGAACGAGAAGGAGATTCCAGGCAACGGAGTGGACGATGACAAGAACGGCTATGTGGATGATATATATGGTTGGAACTGTGAAAGAGAGAACGGAAACATCAGTTGGGAAGGTGCGAGAGCGTCTGGACATGGTACCCATGTCGCAGGTGTTGTTGCGGCTGTGAACGGCAACGGTATCGGTGTGAGCGGAATCGCTGGTGGTACGGGCAATAATGATGGAGTGCGTATCATGTCATGTCAGATCTTCGAGAACGGAATGTCATCGAATCTCGATGCATCTGCGAATGGTTTTGTTTATGCTGCGGACAATGGTGCGAGCATAGCGCAGTGCTCTTTCGGTCTTATCAATGGCAATTACAAGTCCGATAAGGAATATGCCGAACTTTATGGTGCAGAGCATGCCGGTGTACAGTATTTCCTCGACAAGGAGAACAACAACAGTGAGATACTGGACGGCAACATCATCATTGCTGCTGCCGGAAACGAACGTGCCGAGATTTCAAGTTATCCTGCAGCATTGGAGGAAGTTGTTTCAGTTACTGCCATAGGTCCTGACTACCTCCCTGCAGTCGGTTATACAAATTATGGTCCCGGCTGTAATATTGCTGCTCCGGGCGGTGATTTCTATGCAGGTGACATAACATCTGTAGAAAACAACAGGAGCCGTGTACTTTCGACCTTCATCAATACAGCCAAGGACGATAATGTGGGTACTGGTCATGATTATGTATACATGCAGGGAACTTCAATGGCTTGTCCTCATGTGTCCGGTGATGCTGCTCTGGGACTTTCTTATGCATATAAGGTGGGCAAAAGGTTCTCGCGCGAGGACTTCGTTGCGATGCTTCTGACTTCTGTGAATGATATCGAGAAGGTCAACAAGAATTTCGTAGACGGCTATAAGAATAAGTTCTACATCGAAGGAGGCAAGTATAATTATGTCGACCTTGGTGCTTACAGAGGCGGCAAGATGGGTACAGGTGCCATAGACGCATGGAAACTGCTCATGAGTGTGGAAGGAACTCCGACCCTTACAGTCAAGGTTCTCGGCGGTAATGAAAAGGCAAAGAGATATGACCTTACAGACTTCTTCGGAGGTGGAGCGACCGATCTTACATACGTAGGTGTCGAATGTGATTCTGCAACACGTGAGGCTTTGGGCATTGCCGATGAAGCATCTTCGCTTGAGATAAAGTATGGCAAACTCAGCATCAAGCCTACCAAGGCCGGTTCCGGAAAGATCGTGATCAAGGCTTTGGCCGGATATGACGAGGACGGTGAGGCTGACGGTGAGACACAGATCGGCGGTATGGAGATTTCCAGAACCATCTCCATCATGTCCAGAGGTGTGGTGAGCGATAACGGAGGATGGCTATAATCTTAAATGATAAAATCATGAAGACAATATATAGAATAATACTTGCTCTTTCTGTATTGATGGCATCCGTTTCATGCGGAGAGAAAAACGAGGGCCCTGCCGTGTCTGAGAAGATTGTTGCCGAGTGGCATCTTGTCAGCGTGTCAGGGATGACTTCTGCCCCTGAAGTCTATGTGGATTTTGCACAGGATCTCTCATTCAGTCTCTATCAGAAGATAGGTGAAGGCCGTTACCGCAGATATGAGGGTACATATACCGTATCCGGTAGTCTTGTGAGCGGCAAATACTCGGACGGAGAAAAGTGGGGAAGTGATTACGAAGCCTCATTCGAAGGAGAGAATCTTGTGCTTACAGCGCAGAACGGTTCTGAAGAGGTCTGTACATATGAAAAGAAAGCCCTGTCGGAGACCGACAAGGCTGATGCTATTCTTGTGACCAAGTCCGCTCAGGACGGTCCTAGATTCCTTTAAAGTTTGTCCTGCTTGAGGTTCTCGACATATCTGTCGATCTTCTGCAGTTCTCTTGGAATATTGATGCTCTGAGGGCAGTGTGACATACACTGGTTGCAACCGATGCATCTGGAAGCCTGACGGAGTTTTGGAACAGCCCGATCGTAACTTACAAGGTAAGCGCGACGGGCTTTCTTGTATCCCTCATCGTTTACGCTTGCTGCAACTTCTCCTGCATTGACGCACTTGTTGTAGTGCAGGAGGATGGCAGGAATATCGATTCCGTATGGGCATGGCATGCAGTATTTGCAGTCATTACATGGGATAGTCGGGTATTTCTGCATGATTTCGGCTGTCTCATCGAGGAATACAAGTTCGTCCTCGGTAAGAGGAACCAGCGGAGAATATGTACCCACATTGTCCTGAAGATGTTCCATATATGTCATGCCGCTGAGTACGCAGAGAACTCCTGGCTGGCTTCCGGCAAATCTGAATGCCCATGAGGCTACGCTACCCTGTGGGTTACGCTCCTTGAGACGGTCTGCAACGTACTGAGGGACCTTGGACAGACGTCCTCCAAGAAGCGGCTCCATGATGACAGACTGGATACCTCTCTTGTCGAGTTCCTGCTGAAGGTATTCTGCCTGGGCGTTGCGTCCGCTGGCATGTCTCCAGTCTACATAGTTCAACTGAATCTGGACGAAGTCCCAATGATATGCGTCATGATAAGACATCATTTCGTCGAAACCCTCTGCAGTGCCATGGAATGAGAATCCGAGATTGCGGATGCGTCCGGCCTTACGCTCTTCCATAAGGAAGTCCATCAGTCCGTTGTCTACGAATCTCTGTCTGAATCCGGCACCATTTGCAAGAGAGTGAAGAAGATAGTAGTCAATATAGTCTGTCTGGAGATTTTCCAGAGACTTACGATACATCTCTATGGAGTTTTCTCTTGTGGCGTTACTGAAATTAGAAAGTTTTGTTGCGATGAAATAACTGTCTCTAGGATATCTCTTGAGAGACTTTCCTGTTGCTGACTCGCTCTGTCCCTGAAGATATACGGGTGCGGTGTCGAAGTAATTCACTCCATGCTCGATCGCATAGTCGATGAGGCGGTCGATGGCTTCCTGGTCACAGATATCTCTCCCGTTCTCATCCTTGATCATCGGCCAGCGCATACAGCCATATCCGAGGATGCTGACCTTATCGCCGTTGCCGTTGTTGGTCCTGTATGTCATCTCTCCGGATTGGTCGTTACCTGCAGTTCCGAGCGAAGATGATGACTCTCCCTTGCAGCCTGCAACCAGACTCAATCCACCCATTGCCATGGCCGCTGTTCCTGCGGTCCTGAAGAATTCTCTTCTGTTTATATTGTTTTCCTTCATAACCTAAATCGTTTTATGTACTTCATGTCCTTCTACATGTATTGCTGTGAACGGTCTTGC
>JAZRGY010000133.1:0-34510 GCA_045644485.1 Candidatus Cryptobacteroides sp.
ATTAATATTCCCGAATGGGATTTCCGATTGCAAAAATAGGTAATAAATTTTATTTATGAAATTTAGAGAATATAAAGGTCTTGACCTTGTTGCGACTGGCAATGAGGTGCTCGACAGATGGAGAAAGAACCATGCGTTCGAAAAGTCGCTTGAATTGAGAGAAGGTGCCCCTGAATTCATTTTCTTCGAGGGTCCGCCTTCGGCAAACGGTATGCCGGGCATCCACCATGTGATGGCCCGTTCGATCAAGGATGCCATCTGCCGCTACAAGACTCAGAGCGGATATAAGGTGAACAGAAAGGCAGGCTGGGATACACATGGTCTTCCTGTGGAACTTGGTGTGGAGAAGATGCTTGGCATCACCAAGGAGGATATCGGTACCAAGATCACAGTCGAGGAGTACAACGACGCATGCCGCAAGGAGGTGATGAAGTATACTGCCGAGTGGGTGAACATGACTGTGCGTGTGGGATACTGGGTGGATATGAATGATCCGTACATCACATACGACAACCGCTATATCGAGACGCTCTGGTATCTCCTCAAGAAGATTTATGACAAGGGACTTCTCTACAAGGGAAAGTCTATCCAGCCATATTCACCTGCTGCAGGTACAGGCCTCAGTACTCACGAACTCAATCAGCCTGGCTGCTATCGTGACGTTAAGGATACGACTGCGGTGGCTCAGTTCAAGGTCATCCGTGACGAGAAGTCTGACTTCCTCTTCAGCGAGGGTGTTCCTGCATATATCCTCGCATGGACCACAACTCCATGGACCCTTCCTTCAAACACCGCTCTCTGCGTGGGTCCGAACATCGATTATGTACGTGTAGTCTCTTCAAATCCATATACCGGCGAGCCGGCTCTCTATGTTGTAGCAGAGGCTCTTGTAGGAGCACACTTCAATCCTAAGAAGCAGGAGTTCACTGTTCTCGAAGGTACCCTCAAGGGCTCTGATCTCGTAGGCATCAGTTACGAGCAACTCATCCCTTGGTTCAACCCGGGCGAGGGCGCGTTCAAGGTCATTCCTGGTGACTACGTGACCACCGAAGACGGTACAGGTATCGTGCACATCGCGCCTACATTCGGTGCGGACGACGCCAAGGTTGCAAGACTCGCAGGTGTTCCTGGACTTCAGGTGGTGGACCGCAATGGTGACCTTCAGGCACAGGTGGACCTTCGCGGACGTTTCTTCCGTGTCGAGGACCTCGATCCTGAATATGCCGCTAAAAATATGTCTCCGGACTATGCGGAGTGGGCAGGCCGTTATGTGAAGAATGCATACGACTCATCTCTGGACGCGGACGCTCCTACCCTTGATGTAGATATCTGCGTCATGCTCAAGCAGCAGAACAAGGCTTTCCGTATTGAGAAGCATACTCATAATTATCCTCACTGCTGGCGTACTGACAAGCCGGTGCTCTACTATCCTCTGAACTCATGGTTCATCAAGACCACTGCTGTCCGTGAGAGGATGATGGAACTCAATGAGCAGATCATGTGGAAGCCGGAGTCTACCGGTACAGGACGTTTCGGAAAGTGGCTCGAGAACATCCAGGACTGGAACCTCAGCCGCAGCCGCTACTGGGGAACACCGCTTCCTATCTGGCAGACAGAGGATGGAAAAGAGGCTAAGTGCATCGGCTCTATCGCTGAACTCTACGCAGAGATCGACAAGGCAGTCGCTGCCGGCATCATGACCGAGAATCCGTTTGCTGCTAAGGGCTTCGATCCTGCGGACATGTCAAAGGAAAATTACGACAAGATCGACATCCACCGTCCGTATGTGGACAATATCTTCCTCGTTTCCGACAGCGGAAAGAAGATGGTGCGTGAACTCGACCTTATCGACGTCTGGTTCGATTCGGGTGCCATGCCATATGCGCAGGAAGGCCTTCGCAATATCGATTCAGACAAGTTCGGCATCACAGCGGACTTCATCGCAGAGGGAGTGGACCAGACACGCGGATGGTTCTATACTCTCCACGCTATCAATACAATGGTGAGCGACAAGTGTGCGTTCAAGCGTGTAATCTCGAACGGCCTCGTGCTCGACAAGGACGGCAACAAGATGAGTAAGAGACTCGGCAATGCCGTCGATCCATTCTGGGCTCTCGATACATACGGCGCTGACGCTCTCAGATGGTACATGCTTACAAATGCGCAGCCTTGGGACAACCTCCGTTTCGACGTGGGAGGTGTCGACGAGGTGCGCCGTAAATTCTTCGGAACATTATACAATACATATTCGTTCTTCGCCCTTTATGCGAATATCGACGGGTTCGATCCTTCTGCTCAGGCTGTGCCTATGTCGGAGCGTCCGGAGATAGACAGATGGGTGATTTCTCTCCTGAACACTCTCGTTAAGGACGTTACAGCGGCATACGAGGACTATGACATCACGACTGCAGGCCGCCTTATCCAGGATTTCGTCTGTGACCATGTCAGCAACTGGTATGTGCGTCTTGGAAGAAAGCGTTTCTGGGGCGGACAGATGGATACAGACAAACTCTCGGCATACCAGACCCTCTATCAGGTGCTTGTAGCAGTGTCGAAACTTGCTGCTCCGATCGCTCCGTTCTTCATGGACCGTCTCTATACTGACCTGGTGGAAGGCGCTGACTCGGTACATTATGTCGCTATGCCGGCTTATGACGAGGCAGTCGTCGACAAGGATCTCGAGGAGCGTATGGCTCTTGCACAGAGGGCGACTTCAATGGTGCTCGCACTCCGCCGCAAGGCAGAGATCAATGTGCGTAAGCCTCTCTCTAAGATCATCATTCCTGTGATTGATGCACGCGTTAAGGATCAGTTGGAACTTGTGAAGGACCTTATCCTTAGTGAGGTCAATGTGAAGGAGGCTGAGTTCATCTCTGACACCACAGGTCTGATCACCAAGAAGATCAAGCCTAACTTCAAGACTCTTGGTAAGATCTACGGAAAGCAGATGAAGGAGATTGCCGCTGCGTTCGGCACTCTTTCGCAGGAGGTTATAAATGAGATCCAGGCATCAGAGGCTTCTGGCACGGGTTATGTCCTGAACCTCGCGTCCGGCGATGTTACCCTCAATGTCGGAGATTATGAGATATCTTCAGAGGATATGCCGGGCTGGCTCGTGGCTACTGAAGGCGCGATGACGATTGCTCTTGATATAACCATTACTGAGGCTCTCAAGCAGGAAGGTGTGGCACGTGAACTTATCAACCGTATCCAGAACCTGCGCAAGAGCAGCGGATTTGACGTTACTGATAAGGTAAACGTCAAGATATATGCAGACGGAGAGTCCGGTGATGAAATCGTGGCTTCCCTTGCCAACTTTGCTGACTATGTAGGTGCGCAGACCCTTGCGCTTTCTGTAGAGGCGGCTCCTGTCTCTGAGGCTGGAGACGCTCCTGAAGTTGAGTGGAACGAGGGTACCATCAGGATCAAGGTGACAAAGTGCTAGTTTGTAAATCCTGAGTAGGACAGAGCCCTTCAATCCTGAGGAGGGGTGAAGTCCTTCAGATTGTCATCCTGAGGAGGGACGAAGTCCCGACGTGAGGATCTTTATAATATTAATTTAATATATATACGACTATGGCAGAAGAAACAAAGAACACACCTGAGTTTAAGGTACGTTACAGTGATGAGGAACTCCAGGAGTTCAAGGCCATCATTCTTGAAATGCTTGATAAGGCAAAGAAAGAATATAAGACACTTCGTGACGTGGTAACCCACGGCTCAAGCAACGATATCGAGGATACATCTCCTACGTTCAAAGTGATGGAGGAGGGTGCTACAGCACTTTCTAAGGAAGAGGCTGGTGCTCTTGCTCAGCGTCAGTACAAGTTTATCCAGAACCTCGAGGCAGCGCTCATCAGGATCGAGAACAAGACTTATGGCGTATGCCGCGTGACAGGAAAACTCATCCCTAAGGAGAGACTCCGTCTCGTTCCTCATGCAACCCTTACCGTTGAGGCTAAGGAGATGATGAACAAGAACAAGTAGTCCTTATGAAAGTTTCAAAAGGGGCAAGACTTTTTATTCTTGGAGCAGTTCTAGTCGTTCTTGACCAGATCATCAAGGTTCTGGTCAAGACGAATATGGACTTGGGTGAAACTATAGATGTTCTGGGTGACTGGTTCAAACTGCACTTCGTCCTGAACAAGGGTATGGCGTTCGGTATGGCTTTCGGAGGCGTGTGGGGTAAGGTCCTTCTTTCGCTTTTCAGGATTGTCCTTTTCGGCTTCCTTTTCTGGTGGATAGGAAAGTTGGCTAGGGACAAGCAGACTCCGACAGGAGTTCTTGTAGGCCTGACAATGATTACTGCAGGCGCTCTCGGAAACATCATCGACTGTTTCTTCTACGGTCTCATATGGCCGGAGACCATAATGCCAGGCGCTCCGTTCGCCTTCATGTTCGGACAGGTAGTGGACATGTTCTACTTCCCGTTGTTCGACTATCAGTTACCGTGGATGGACTATCCGCGTACCTTCTTCGGAGCAGTCTTCAATTTTGCGGACAGTTGCGTAACCTGTGGAGCAATCTATCTTTTGTTGTTCCAGTACAAGTATTTTGCAAAGGAAGACGAAAAAAGTAAAAAATAATTTGCAGATTTCGAAATTATTCGTACCTTTGCAATCCCTTACGAAAGGGAACTACGACCAACGGGAGTAAATCCCGCTTCGGTTTAATACTGGAGAGATGGCAGAGTGGTCGAATGCGGCGGTCTTGAAAACCGTTGATCTTAACGGGTCCGGGGGTTCGAATCCCTCTCTCTCCGCAAAAAAGTGGCTTACAGATATCTGTAGGCCACTTTTCGTTTATAGTATCCCCAAAAATATCCCAAAAATGGGTCAAATACTGTGAATCTACAGCAAGAAACTTAGGCTCAACGTAATATCCCGGTTTTTTTAGTCAAATGACGACACGCAAAATCGGGAAAAGTTTTGCGCGTCGTGGCGAGGTTCTGACCATTTTCTCCGGTTTTCTTGCCGCGACACGCAATTTCTTGCCAGATTTTGCGTGTCGTGTTTTTAAAATAGGGATTGCTTGTAGTTTTCGGACGCGATGCGTAGAAATATGTCTAGAATTGCGCGTCGTGGCAAGGCAATGAAAACTGTCTGGACATTGTCAATGAAAACTGTTTGTAACATGTCATGTCGAGCGACCTGCGGGAGTCGAGACATCTTTTAATGACTCCTGAAGATTCCTCGACTCACTTCGTTCGCTCGGAATGACAGTATCAAGGGTCTCTCTTAATGACAGTATCAGGGTTTCGCTTAGAATGACAGAATTAAGGGGTCGTTCGGAATGACAGTGTCAAGGCTTGTCCTCAATGACAGAATTAAGGGTTCGCTCTCAATGACAGTATCTGGGGGCTATCAATGATATAATCAGGGAACATCCTGACATGATCAGATTCCATCCTTTGGCAGATTCGGAGTCCCTCTTCAATTTCTATTGGGGTCTCCAAACGGTACCTTCTGGGAATAACAGAATCAGGGTACCCCTCCCTGGCAGGATCAGGATACCTCTAAAGTTCACGACGCGCAAAAAGACTCTCAATTTTGCGTGTCGTGGCAAGAAAACCGTGAAAAACTCCCATTTCGATGCCGCGACACGCAATTTCTTGTCGGATTCTGCGTTTCGAGTTTTAAGGATTGATATCCTTCACACATCTGAGAGCGCTTACGGTACCGGACATGGTGACGTATTTATTCTCGAATGTCCAGGTATGTGTGCCGTTGTCGTAATATAGGTCTCCTCCGTAACTTCCGTGTGAGTAATATGAACAGCAGTAGATTTTGCTGTTGCCCCACCATTGGCTCGGACAGAAGAGTGACATGATGGCACCCTCGCGCACGTTAGGCACTCTATAGCCATCAGGGCATGGACTGTCGCCGCTCTCCAGTAATTTCTTCAGATCGGCATAACTTCCGCTGTGTGATTGGAATGACGGATATGTCTCGAATCCATAGTATGTTCGGCTGCTTTCGCCGTTCTCATCGTTTGGAATCAACTCGTGGGAAGTGTAATATCTGACAGACTTGTCGTTGATGTTGGAAAGGTCAAATCTGTACACATTGTTTCCCATATCCTGCGGCTTGATGATAGGCTCCGGTATGTTTGCATTCTTGTCTGCAATGGATGTCTCGGTCGGGTAGGGAAGTCCCAGGTTGCGCACGCAGCGCACACTCTTGGTTGACGGTTTTTCCCATTCCTGACCGTATCCGGACACGGACACTCCTTCCTCAGCCCAAAGCATGTCAGGCCAATATTTGTCGATATACTGACCTGAATTGGTAATTGTGGTCTGGTTGCTGCAGACGATATGGTTTCTCCATTGCCACACTCCGTTTACCTGCCTGTTTGGAAGAGAAGCAAGCGAACTTGGATAGAGTTGTGCTTCTGCGTTGATTCCAAGGTCTCCTACATAGAGTGTATATAGTTGCTGAAGCGGCGCGAGATACCATCGCACCTCCTCAGGGTCGATGTAGCCGTTGCCGTTGTTGTCCCTGTTTCTGGCCATGACCGAATATCTCATACAGACCTTTCCGTCACGGAGGAAATGGTTGTGGGAGTCGTCTTCCGCATTAGGAGTCTCATAATCGAGGTATGTGCTCCATTGTTCTCTCCTGTTGCCTGTCTTGAATGCTCCATTACTGAAAAGGTTCCACAGACATGCTGTGTTGTAGGTTCCGTTTTCGTTGGAGTTGTTTCCGAGGTTCACGCCTTTATAATTGTTGTCATTCTCGTAGAAGGAGAGATTCATCTCGCGTGTCTCGTCGACTACCTCGCAGCCGAACGCTGTAGTCACCTCTGCTTTGTTGATGTTGTACGGCGTCTGAATGGATCTCTGACGGAAGGTGACGATACTTTCTGTCAAGGAACTTGCTCCGTCCTTGCTGGACTTTGTATCACAGAGAATGTGCATCAGTCTGTTTGGCTGGTTCACGAAGTCTTTCCATGTGATAGGGCTGTTCTCCGTAGGGTGAGTGTCGTAATGGAACTCATTGATGAATGCAGTGATGTTTATCACGTATTCACCTTTGGCGTTCTTAAGGAAGGCGCTTGGATTGGTGCCAGAGAATCCGTTTGCTTTGTATTCGTCGTATTTGACCTTTTCCTTCTTTATGTAGTCGAGCAATTCGACCACATTCATCAGCCTTTCGCTCTTGCCTTGCGCAATGAGCATCTGGCTCTCGTCTCCGGGATAGATTCTGTTGTTCTCCGAGTAGCGCTGTGTGCCGGCCTCCACTTCGTTGACAAGGAATGTAACCCATTTGTAGTCAAGGTCACTGATGTCGTATCCGCCTCCTATCAACTCTGGAGTACCCTCTCGTCCGAACGGAGTCTTTACGTAGAAGGTCATAGCCTCGATGTCCACACCTTCAGCATGCATTGCGAACACCCTTTGGCCGTAATGAGCGTCGAATGTGTAGTTTGACTCGATTGCAGAATATACATGTCCTGTCGCTCCGGACTGATTTTCAATGTCCTGCTCCACCTCCACTCTGATCTCATCCACTCCATGAATTGTGATGTTGTAGGTGTAGTGTGTGTTGCGAAGGACGTCATAATTGTTGATGTTTGATTTGAAATCTCCAAGGTGGACATAGTAGACTACATCTCCGATGAGTTCCTGCATGCCCGTCTCTGCAGTGTTGATCTCCATGTGCACCTCGCCTTTGATTTCCAGATAGGTGGCATTTTCGGGTGCGTTGAGCCACAGACCGTTGTCTGTATTGTATGATCCGTCAGCGTTCTTGATGCGCTTGTCGCGGTCGTGGTAGTTACTTACTGAGTTCTTTCTGTTTGCGCTTTCTCGATTCTCCAGCATGTAGAAAGAACAACTCGCGCTGTTGATGAAGCCATCTGTTGATGTAGTCTGCTCTTCAAACACCATCTCGGAGTCGAAATATCCGGCCTCTTCATAGTCTGAGGACGATGATGCATTGACCACTCTGCTGCCCGCAGGAAGGTTCCTGATAGTGCAGGACTCCGGGATAAATGATTTCAGCGTTTGATTTGCAGCAAGTTTGACATTAATCGTAATCTTAGAATCAAGTCTCTCCAGGTAGGCTGTGCCGGCGCTGATTGAAGTGGTGTTTACAGTGACTCCATCCAATCTTCCGGTCATTGGGAAGTAACCGTTTCTGGATGTGGTGCTCTGCATTACACTCACGTTGAGCGCTTCTATCTCATCTATGGTGGTGATCGTGTTGAGCAGGTCTGACGAGATGTTCAGCATGTCCTCGTCGAGATTGGCAATCAGATAGAGAGTCGCATTTGTGGCTGTCGGGGCCTTTATCCTTATAGTACCTCCGGTGTATCCGTTGTCGTTAGTGTAAGTGTACCAGCAGTTTACATCTGCTCCTGTGACCTCGTTTACAGTCTCCTTCCTGTTGTTCTTGTCGAAATATCTGGAATATATGCGCTTGCCGTCCTGGGTGAAGAGGAATACATACATGTTGTGGATCCTGGACTCCTGGGTGATGTCCAGTGTCGCCTTGGTGTTGATCTGTATATGTTCGAAATTATTGTCGGAAAAGTCCAGGGTACACCATGCTTCTTCGCCTGTGATTTCCTGCACCTCGAGATCTTCGCGAATGCAGGAAGCAAGGCACATCAATGCACCTGTCATCAACAATATATATATAATGAATCTCTTCATAAATTCTGTTAGTTAAATTCTACGTCTCCTCCTCCGGTGTACCAGTCTCTTACCTCAAATGTGAAATGTCCCTTGTTCTTGCTGTATGATACCTTCACTATGGCATTGATGAAGTCGTTTCTGCTTATCTGCTCGACATCTTCCGCCTGTCCGGTGGCAGGATTGATGGTCTTGACGGGGATTGTGGCATCTGATGTGGTGGATTGAATGCTCACCGGATATAGTTCAAAGAGCGCTCTGGTGGCTGTGTTGCCGGATGTACCCGATTGTCCGCCCACTGTAGTTCCGCTGGATGAAAGATATCTGTATCTTCCCGATCCACTTGATTGGAATGCAAGATACCTGCTTTGGTTTATTGCAGCAAAATTTACGGATCTGTTGGCACCAAGCGTTACAGATGAACTTGAGGAAGGATCGTTAATATAGTAGGAAGTCTGACCTTCCTCCATTGCATTTGCTGTTCCGATGTAGAATTTGTATGCTTGTCCGGTACTTTCAAAACTCCATACATATTCTTTTGGAATGCTCATGCCTTGTTTCAGAGTCCCAAGAGTAGCATTGGTTACCTTGCTTGAGCCGGATGTAAGATAACGTGATGCGCCTCGACTGTAGATCAGATAATGCCCTGTTGATATTCCTTCTCTTGTTTTGATAGAGGTAGTACTGCCGAGGACATACGAACTAAGTTGATCATAACCCAAACCTAAAGAGTAGGTGTAGGTGTCGCTAGAAGCAGTCTTGCTGCTTTCGAGTATGTAGGCGTCGAATATGACAGAGATTTCTTTTGCCGGAATGATTGTCGGCGACGCCTCACTTCCAGTAAATGGAGTGAGTGTATTTGCGCTTGCAACATTAATGGCGACCTTCTGGCCAGGATAGCCGCGTCCTGGGAAAAGGTATGCCTTGGTCTGCGTGAAGACATTGGCAAAGTTCATGGAGTAGAGGCTGAGTTCCTCGTCACTGTTGTTTTCCACTGCTATCCTTACTCGGGAGTATGTCCTTATGAGTTCTCCGGAGATTACATTGGTTCCCGGATGCAGTTCGATTTCCTTCACGAGTGTGAGCGGTTGCGGGACACGTTTGCACACGCCGTTTTCAGATGCTATCTGATAATTCAGGAATGTATCGGCATATTTCTGTGTGAAATTGTCGATTGTGTTGTTTGCGATGATTTCCTGGACAGTGCTTGCAAATCCGCTGAGACCATCGTATTTCTTTGTTCCGTTGCTTCCGTCTTCGGCTTCAAATGAAGAGTAGTTGGCAACGACCATGAGCGTGTATGTTCCGTGGGTGAAGTTAGCCTCAAAATCGATCTCTGCCTCGACGGGCTCACCCTGCAATGAGAGGTCTTTGTGTGCGACCAGGCGATCGCCCTGCAGGATGAAGGCTGTAACTCTATAAAGGAACCTTCCGTCAACTGCTCTTTCCCAAGTGGTCCATTCCTGTGGGGAGTCCGGTTCTGAACTGACGCTCTTCAGTTCGGCAACGTGTGATGGTGTATTGAGCCTTATCTTTAATGATGCATCCCTTCCTTCTGACGCCAACTCGCTTTTAGTGCATCCGTGCAGCATGATCAATGCGGCACAGAAGAAGAAAAAGAATTTTATGTATTTATGGCGCAACATAGGTCTGTTATTCGTTAAAGTCAATTTCGTATGAGGATTTCCTCTCATTCCAATCGGCGATTGTAAGGCTCAGTTCAATGCCGGTGGATGTCAGTTTTACATGATAAGTGTATCTGTGTCCGGCCTTGAATTCGAATGCCGGCAGATTTATACTGTACACAGTGTTTCCGCCTGTGGCTGTCTTGAAACATAGTTTCGCTACGCCTGCATTTGCGCTGGACTGCGGAATGATCAGCAGCCATCCGGAATTTTCTGTGTATATGCGGCCGTTGCTATCTGTTGCTGGAGTCGAATAGGCTACAGATGCAGAAGTACTTCTGATCTGCATAGGTTCTTCCGGCTCCCAATAATAAAATGGAGAACCGACAGGGTTAGGCGTACTGTGAGGCCAGACTATCTCACTTTCAAAGTTCAATGTGCTGCTTGTGTACAGGCCGTTGCTTGAATTGTTTTCAAACCAGCAGCAGAGAAGTTCGTCGCTCACTCCGCTCTCGACAAACTGGAAGTCAAATCTCAATGCGGCCAGTGCGTTCTTCATCACAAGTTTGACAGGATTCTCCCTTTTTGCCGGCAGAGCCTTGTGTGTGACGAGAAGGTCGAACTGAGAGTTTTCAGTGTCGTATACGATAAGCAGTTTGTCTGCTCCGGAGCCAGGCTGAAGATTCACCTTGCTCTTTGGGAAGTAGGCCTTGAAAGTGTAGTCGGCATTGCTGGTCCAATGGACATTTTCTCCGGAATAGTTCCAGAAACTGTCGTTGCCAAGATAGTCAAGGAAAGGATTGCCTTCCTCCTTCTCCCACCACCAGAGGTCGACGTTGTCAAAAGCCACCTCGGTCTGTCCGTTCAAGGTATAATTTCCCAAGAGACCGATCTTCTCAGTCTCTTGGGATTCACCAGGTGTGCACGCATTTCTCAGGTCGTCATAGTTTTCGACCAATGCTCTGGTGATAGGATCAAGGCCCTCTGCCGGATCATCTGCAGTGACACTCCATCCTATTACATCATACTGGTTCTCGCCCGGACGGTCATCATCAAGGACAACCTTCGAACAAGAACCCGAAAGCAGTGTAAGGCAAAGTAATATGAGATTTGCGTGCTTCATGTCAATGGATTAGAGGATAACCTCGATGATACCGCCTTCTGTCCAGCCTTCAGTGCTAGGAGCGAAGTAGATGATATCATCCATCTGTGCATCCTTGCTGTAGTACAATCTGTAAGTATAACGTGTTCCTACTGCCCATGATGTGATAGGAGCACTTGCAGGATACTGGTTAAGTTGTACAGTTCTTGTCTTCACCTCAGTTCCTACCTGATACTCTACCTCTACGACAACGTCGTTGCCCAGAGCCTGAGGAATCATAAGAAGGGCATGCGACTCATCATTGTCTTTCTCAGCACCTTCTACATCATCACTGGCAGCAAGGTCAGAAACGTATCTTGGGTTGATCGGGAAATCCACGTTACCTTTGAACGATACATAGTCATTCTTGTCGCCTTCATCAGTAGAGACTGTCCATTCAGGAGAACTTACATATGTAGTCTCATTGGTGATGTTCTCGTTGAATGTCGCTTTTTTAATAGCATTCTTAAGGGTAATGCTATGGAGTATAACGTTTTCAGTAACTGAAGCATCCTTCTTGAGAGAGAAGTGGATTGAAGATAATGCGTGCTGGAAAGTGATAGGAAGTCCGCTGTAATAGTCGGCTCCACTGTCTACCATGTCTGCTGCTGTCTTGTTGGTCTCACGCTTGCTGAAGAGAAGGTCATACTGATATTCCGGATCATCAGCAACCACGAAGTTCTCTATCTGGACACCATCTGCTCCATATGTGGCTGCTACGCCAGTAATGTCAAGTTCTGCAGGAGATACTGCTGCGAATGAGAGCATCTTGTTGTCTGGCCAATAATAGAATCCACCTTCTGCAGTAAGAGGAGCCCATGCATCGAGACTTCCATTGTATGAAATGTCAGTGTTGTTGAATGCAGTTGCTGTAGCATCTGCCCAAGAAGTGAGGGCGCCAGAGTGTTCTACAGCGAAGATTCTGAAACTCTCCTCACGAGGGTATGTGTAATTTACGTTGGTTCCTTCATAAGAGTGAGAACCGATTTCACCATAGACTGATGCCTTAGTGTCTACATTCGAGTTGAGAACCGGAGATGCGAATCCGATCTTCACGTCCTTTGTTGCGGGCGTCTCGACTTCATTTTTTACGCAGCCTGCAAGTGCTACACCTGCCAATGCTACCAAAAACAAATGTTTTTTCATAATGAATAAAATAAGTGATTAGTTGTTGATATTGATTGTAATTAATAAGTTTACATAGGTAAATCTGCGTTTTCGTCTTTCCATCCTTCTATTCCAGGATTCATTCCTCCGGTGTTCTCCGGCCGTGTGATGGTTACCACTTCGTCAAGAAGTATCCATTGCTTTTCAATGGCCAGAGGAGTCTTGAATGCGTCTGTAATGTCAAATGCCGCTGTCTGGGTCGAGCCGTCAGTCTTCGTGAATTCGAAGTTCAGTGTCAACTCTGAAGTAATATCCGGTATCTTGCCGAATGTCGTGAATGTAGTGTATAGCGTCGCTATGGATGCTTCTTCGCCCGACCGCTTCTTCTTGTCTGCATAGGTCATGGAGAAGAACAGGTGTATCGGGTCATCTTCTACCATTCCGTTTTCCTTGCGAAGTGTGCTTGAACCAGACACTCCGCTTAGCACTGCTCCTGCTGCTCTGACCCATTCCACTCCGATGATCTTCAACTGGAGATAATAACTCTTGGCGATTGTTTTTGCAGTGAAATATTCTCCTTCAGAGGTCTTGAGTGTGTCTACAATGGGCGAGTGCTGAATGTGTATGTCTTCGCATCTTGATGCAAGGATATGCTCAGGCTCTTCCCTTATCTTTTCTCTGTCTACTACATTACTAATCTGTGGAAGGTACGTCATGATGCGGTCGCTTACAGGTCTGGTGTAAACTGCCATGTCAAAGTATGAGTCAGGATCCTTGATAAGTGAAATAGGGGAGCCTAACTGATACATCATGAGGTGATAGTCTCCTGCAGGAGCACTGATATATCCGTCAAGATAGTTGCCCTTTGCGTCACTTCCCGGGTTTCTTAACAGACCCTCATACATGACCTCTCCTGTGCGGGCATCTGCCAGTGCGGCACGCATGTTTGCAGGCCTGGTAAATTCCGGATGCTCATAGGATTCGTTGTAGAATCCGCAGTTCACATTCTTTATCTCCTCATCCAGATACACGCGCACATAATGCACGTTTGTCGGGTCTGTGAGTATACGGTGCTCACACGACGACAGGGCCGCTATGCCTAGGCACACGATAAATGCGTGGAGGAAATGTCTCAGATTCATCATAGCGCATTACCTCCCTTCGTCTTGACCCTTATCGGTATCACCAGCGACACCTGTGCCTTGGTGGGACCGAAATAATGTATGCGTCCCACTTTGTTCGGGTCTCTCCAGAGTATCTCATAATCTTCGCTCGGAGTGTATCCTCTGTAGGCTATCGAGGCATATCCTGCCGAGATTGAAAATTCGAGGTTGAGGCGTTTGCCTATCGGCATGGCATAGCCGTAACTGAGGCCGGCGCTGTAGAACTCGCCCTGATAGCAGATGCTTCGCTGATATTCAAAGTCGTATTTTCCTGATTCTGCGTATGCACCAAGGAAATGTCCGTTGAGGCGTTCCTTGGCTTTGAACCACCATCTCGCTTCTGCTCCGATGCTGAGGAATCGGGTGCAGTACTCATTATCTGCCTGACCCCATGTCCACCAAGGGAACTGGTGGTAGTATAGCAGCGACATGTTGTTTTTCCAGAACGGCACCTCGACAGAGAAGTTGGTCAGGGACAGAACGTCATAAAGAAGATTTGTCTTCAGCGCCAGGATGATCTTGCGGCCTTCGTCATCAGTCAGGACAGGCTGCGGTGCAGGTGTCTTGAGAGGGCTATGTCTGGTCTCAGTCTGTACTGTTGACTTGACAGTCTCTACTGCAGGAATCCGTAGGGAGGGGGATTGAGGCACATACACCCACTCTGCTACCCATGTTGCATATCGCAGGTTAGGCAGAATCTTCGCCTTGATGTATCTCCATGGACGTCCTCCGTTCAGTTTCTTGAGGAGTTCCTTCTTCAGATCGTTTGATACATCCTCTCTTGTCAGCAGGCGGATGACGTCCTGCTTGTCAGTATAGGGATAGTATCTGTTTACCATATCCAAGAGCCCTTCCCAGTTCTCTGCTGTAGGCTTGATTATAATCAGAGAATCCGGAAAATCTCTTACTGAGGCCATGTTTTCCAGCAGGTATCGGCGCGCACGTTCTCCTCTTTCCTTGGCAAGACGTCTGTTTAGTCTGTATGGTCCTTCTGGAGAAGCATACGAGTAGATGACGATGCTGTCTATCCTAGGCGAATTGATGAAATACCTCTTGATGGTCTTGAGTGCCGACTGGTTGTCAAGATAGTCTTCGTAGAGTTCAGTCTCGTTGACAGGGTATGAAATCCGGAACTTCTGTACGATAGTGGAGTCCTTCAACATGCTCGCGGATGTTTTGACTGAAAATCCGCAAGTTATAATAAGAAGTGCTAGAAATCGAATTATTATTTTTGAGGGTTCCAAGATTTTCGATGTAAATTGAATCGACCTGCAAATTTACAAAAACTTGCAATACGACGTGCAAAAATAAACGTGTTTTTGCGCGTCGTGGTAAGATTCTGACCGTTTTCCTGGTTTTCTTGCCGCGACACGCAATTACTTGCTAGATTCTGCGTTTCGTGTCTTAAGGGAGTCGCTTACCTCTCCAGAATGAAGCCGAAAGAGTAAGGCTGGTTGGCGTCGATTGTGTATGCGTCCATTGTGCGTGCTCCCCAGCCGTCATTGCCGCCCACCCCGTGGATCTTGTAGTCAATATTGACGTTTATGTAGTCTCTTGAAGGCAGGTCGTATGGATGTGTGCTCGCTTCAAGGTCTTCTTCGCTGTAAGGCCATGCCCTGAAGTTCAGTTCCTGCAGTCCGCTTATCTTAATCCTATCTCCTGAAGGGGTACTGAACGAGAACCATCTCACGTCGCATCGGTTTGCATTGTCCTGTGATGATGCGTAGTCCACCTTGAAATCTTCAAGGGTCATGCTGTACAGGCCGATGGGGTATCCTGTCTTGCGGTCCGGGTAGTTTTCCCATGGCCCGCGTCCGTACCAGTCTATCTGAGAGAATCGCTCCGGGATCCTCATCCTCATTCCCACCTTAGGCAGCAGAGGGAGATCTTCCCTGACTGGCTGGTATGTCATCTCTACCTTTATCTGTCCTTCCCCGTTTATCGTATAGACAAGACTGCACTCCGCTCCGACCGGCATGCTTAGTGCAAAAGAAACAATGGCGAGACCATCCTTAAGTTCTGTCTCATGGCTGAGGACAGTACGTTCTTCTCCCGCATTCTTCCATGCTCCGAGCCTCCTGATGTAGTTGTTCTTCTTCTGATTTTCGTTTGCCGGCTTCCAGAAGTATGGTTCCAGTGCGCTGCAGAGCATTTCCTGAGATCCGGAAATCCATTCTTCAAGCGCTCCGGAGTCAGTGGAAAAAGTAAATGTGTCCTTTCCCGACTGTACAGTCAGAGTACTGTCGTTTACTGCAATCACAGGTGTCGTACCTGAAGCCTTCAAGTCTTTTGTAGCGAAATGCCTGAGGATGTACTGCTCCTTTGCCACAGCAAAACCCTTAGGTGCCCATACATGGTCCTTTTTCAGTACTGCATATACATTCAGCACAAGTTCTCCTTTGGCTTGCGGTGTGTATGGTATGGAGAGGCTTTCTCCTCTGAGGTGAGCCTGTCTTTTCCCGACCATCACTCCGTCTATGAGCCATTCGTACCAATAGTCAAACTCATCCAAGGATGTAAAATGATGCTTGTTGACAAGACGTATCTCACCGTTCTCTAAAGGACCGAACCCGATGTTCTGATAGACCTTGGAAACCTGATGGTAGTGGGGATTAGGGACGCGGTCTGCTCCCACAAGACCGTTTATCAGCGTTGCTCCGGAGTTCGGATGATCTCCGAAATCCCCTCCATAGGCCCAGTATTCGTCCTCATGTAGCAGAAGGTCTCCGCTAGGGTCTTCACCATAGGCTAGTTTGGATCCGTCTGTCTTCTTCGCTATTCCGTGGTCGTTCCACTCCCAGATGGCTGCGCCTGCTATGTCGTCACGCTCCTCGATGATGTCCCAATATTCCTGAAGATTTCCCAGAGAGTTACCCATCGCGTGGACATACTCCCTCATCATGAACGGCTTGTCTGTGACGCGGTCTGCTACCTCCACCATCTTTGCTGGAGCAAGATAACTGTCGTCATAAAGTTCTGAAACCGAGCGGTCTGAGTCATAAAATATGACTCTTCTTGGGTCGAGGGCCTTGACTGTGTCAGCCATGGCCTTTGCATTGTCTCCTCCGATGGATTCGTTTCCAAGAGACCAAAGAAGGATGCTCGGGTGGTTCCTGTCTCTTGCAACCAGCGAAACCGCCCTGTCCAGAAATGCCTTCTTCCAGAGAGGGTCGTTGCCTAGGATCCTGTTTCCGATGCCGTAGTCATGGCTTTCGTTATTGGCATCGCTCATCACATAGAAGCCGTAGATGTCGCATAATTCATAGAAAAGAGGCATGGACGGATAATGGGAGGTGCGGATCATGTTTATGTTCGCCTGCTTCATCATCTCCAGGTCCTTTCTGAGAGTTGCCTCATCCATGTAACGTCCTGTCCTTGGGTGGTGCTCGTGGCGATTGACTCCCTTGAACTTGACTTTCTTTCCATTAATGAGGACCACTTCTCCCTGAACCACGATTCGGCGGACTCCCGTATGACAGAAGAATTTCTCCAGAATCTTTCCTTTCTGCATCAGGGTCATCTCGATATTGTAAAGGGACGGTTTCTCTGCCGACCAGAGAGCAGGGTTCTCGAGTACCGCTCCGAGACTTACTTCCACTTCTGCGGACGGGTGGATGTCACCGACCTTTCCTGGAACAGAAAACTCGACCGCATGACCGTCAGCGTCTTTTCCGGTCACCTTCATGATGACTTCAAGTCCTTTTACCTTTTTAGATGACAGGTTGCGGATGAAGAATTTTCCCGAGAGGTCTGCGCAGGAGAAATCTTCTGACGGAATAGCCTCCAAGGTGTAGTCCCGGATATGTGTTTGAGGCCGTATCCAGAGTTCTACAGGACGGAAGATGCCGCTCAGACGCCACATGTCCTGATCTTCTATATAACTGCTGTCCGACCACCTGTAGACTTCGACCGCCAGTGTGTTCGTGCCCGCGCGCACATATGAGGTGATGTTGAATTCTGCCGGTGACATGGAGTTTTCGCTATATCCGACCATCTGTCCGTTAACCCATACGTACATTGCGGACTTAACTCCCTCGAAATGCAGGAAGACCGCCTTTTCGAGTTCCGAAGCGTCTATTCTGAACTCCGTTACATATGAACCTATGGGGTTGCGGTTCTCATAACTGAAGTATTCCTTAGGCGGTTGTCCCATGACATATGGGGCATCCTTTCTGAACGGATGTGTCCAGTTTGAGTATATCGGCATGCCATATCCCTGCATCTGCCAGTTTCCGGGAACGACGATCTCGTCCCAATCTGATGTATCGAAGTCCTCGCGGTAGAAGTCTGCCGGCCTGCGAAGGGGATCCTTTGACCAGTTGAACTTCCAAAGGCCGTTCAATGACTTTACTTCCCCGCATTCCGCTTTTCTTGATGGCAGGGTCAAGGTTGCATGATACGCTTCCTTGTTGATACCAATGACTGCAGGGTCTTCCCATTCCGGAAGACCCTGAGCAGTGACGCCTATGGAGCATGCCATAGCAAGAATAATCAGGATTATTCTCATTATTTTATATCAGGTTAGAATTTGACAGTGATTTCCTTTCCGTTGTACTCCACAGTCTTGGTCTCTCCCATGAGGTTGACGGCGAATGTACGTGTCTTTTCCATGCCAGGGAATGAACCGTTACGTTTTCCTATGGTGATGCTCTGCGCCTGATCATCCCAGTGGAGACAGATCATGCTGTATGCACCGTCTTCATAGTTGTAATTTGTGCCTTCGTCCTCATAAAGTTTGAAGGTCGCGTCGGCTCCCGGATAGATGTTCAGGACGACTGGCTCCTCGCTCTTTTCAGCCACATGCTGCTTTGCAGGACCGGTAGGTATGATCGAGCCTCCCTTTATATATACAGGGATCTTTTCGATGTCCACATGAGCCTGTATGTGTTGTCCTCCGTCGGTCTTTTCTCCGGTCCACCAGTCGTACCATCCTGCCTGATGTTCAGGAAGATATACATCCCACTGCGATACGCCTCCGTCCATTACCGGACTTACCAGGATAGACTTTCCGAACATGTATGAGCCGTTCTGTCGGAGTGCCTCCTCGTCGAGAGGGAAGTCGAAGACGAACGGACGCATGATGGTAGAGCCTTCGAATGTCACTTGTGCGGCCTCGGAATATATGTACGGCATGAGGGTGTAGCGCAGACGGATGTAGTCGGTGATTATCTTCTGTGCCTCAGGGCCGTAGTTCCATGGTTCGGTGTCACTCATATAGCCGTGGACGCGCATAAGAGGAAGGAATGTGCCGGCCTGTACCCAGCGGATAAGGCGCTCGATGTACTCTGGGTTGGAGTACTGGTCGCGAGGACGGAAGAATCCGCCTGCATCGTAGGTCCACCAAGGAAGACCGGTGGTCACGAAGTTCAGTCCTGCAGCAATCTGGTACCTGAGGGTCTGCCAGTCGTTGCCTACGTCTCCCGACCAGAGGACTGCTCCGTATTTCTGGATACCGGAGAATCCGCTGCGGGTGAATATCATTGCTCTGCGCTGAGGGTCGTCTTTGCGCAGACCTTCATATACTGTCTTGTTGACCATGTTAGGGTAGATGTTCCTGTAGCGTTCGCCAGGTTCTGCACCCTTCATGATGCGTCTGCCTTCAAGGTCGTCGTTTTCCGGTTCGGTAGCGTCCTGCCACCATGCATCGATGCCGATAGGAAGGAGCCTGCTGCTGAAGTTTTCCCAGTAGAATCCTGATGCTTCAGGATCGAAGAAGTCTATCCATGTTGTTTCCGGGATGAAGAGTCCGCGCTCCTGGGCCTCTTTTCCTACTTCCGACGACGGGTCGATCTTTGACCATACGGAAAGCATGAGTTTCATGTCCATATCGTGGAGATCGTCCACCATTTCCGTTGGGTTCGGATAGAATTCTTCGTCAAATTTCATGGCGTTCCATCCGTATTTTCCCCAATACTGCCAGTCCTGGAC
Organism: Candidatus Cryptobacteroides sp.; assembly: GCA_045644485.1. Classification (GTDB taxonomy): domain Bacteria; phylum Bacteroidota; class Bacteroidia; order Bacteroidales; family UBA932; genus Cryptobacteroides. The sequence goes on from JAZRGY010000133.1 coordinate 19,600, forward strand.
GATCAGGTCGATAGGAATCTGCTCTTCGCGGAAGCGGCGTGCTGTGCTCAGGAGTTCCTCCTGCGACTTGAATCTTTCGCGGCAGTGGATGTATCCCAGAGCCCATGAAGGGAGCATCGGAACCTCTCCTGTAGCCTCTCTGTATGAGGCGATGACTTCGTCTGCATTTCCTGTGAATACTGTATAATCGACGCATTCTGCTACAGGCGAACGGAATACTGTGTTGTCTTCCACCTTCTTGAAATATATTACGGGACTGTCACCCCTTTCCAGTTCTGCTCTGAGTTCATGGCTTCCTGCGGTGAGGTGGACGATGGCTGTTGTTGTAGGAGGCAGCCACGAGTTCCTGAGGTCGATGACCGTCTGGCCGTCAATGCTCAGATTATGTCTTCTTGCCATCTTCTGACCCACGTCCAGAAGGATCGAGTACTGTCCGTCCTGAGGGATGTCTATGGTTGTCTTGAAGTTATTGTTGCGACGGATTTCCCATCGTCCTCCTTCAGTGGATGTCACATTTACTCTTCTTGCTTCGCCTTCTCCGGTCTCGCGTTCCATCACGACCTTGTTGTCTGCCGGATTGAAGTCGGTAAGACCGTAGTTGTTCCAGAGTATGCCGTATCCCTTGCTCGACATGAGGAAAGGGACGGCAATCTGTGTGTTCACCTGAGTCAGACGTCTTGTCAGGCCCTTGACATTCAGGAATCCGTCCTGGAACTGTCCCAGACCATAGAGATATTCGTCTTTTGGGGAGTCAAGGATGAGCGTTGCCTGACGCGTTGCCTCGCCCTGGACCTGTGCTTCCTTGAGTTCATGTCCTGTAGCCTTGAACACTTCCTTGCCGTCTGCGTCGGCGATCCTTACTGTGTTTGTTTCAGGGTCGATGGTAATGGCCATCCTGTCTGTGCTGAAGACTGTCTTACCCTCTGTAACAGTCTTTTTGAGGGCTACTTGTGCTTCAGTCTGCTCATAGACCATTTCCGGCATCCCTCCTTTCTCTCCTTCCGCATACTGTATGCGTACGGCATCATCCTGAAGTGCAGTAAGGGTCAGTGTACCTTCGCCGAACTGTATGCTTTGGGCCTTAGGAGCGCATGCGCTGACGATTGCAACGAGAAACGCAGCAAGAATAGTTGTATGTTTCATGTTATTTATGTTTATTTTTTCCAAAGATAATGATTTAAGGTTGATATTTTATACCTTTACCGGGATTATAAGGAATTATTATGAAACCTAGGCTTTTATCTTTATTTGTGGCAATGCTCTTTGCCGTGGTCGGTGCGCATGCACAGGACAGACTCTATTCCAATGAATTCCCTCTGGGAGATGTGAAACTTCTTGACGGTCCTCTCAAGACTGCCAGAGACCTTAATCTTGAGGTCTTGATGCAGTATGATGTGGACCGCATGCTGGCTCCTTACAGAAAGGAGGCAGGTCTTCCGATGAAGGCAAAACCATATCCTAACTGGGACGGACTGGACGGCCATATTGCGGGTCATTATCTTTCTGCGATGGCGATGAACTATGCGGCGATAGGTTATGAAGAGTGCCGTGAAAGGATGGAATACATGCTTAGCGAGTTGAAGGAGGTGCATGCGGCGCATGCGAAGAATAATCCTGAATGGGGAGTGGATTATATCGGTGGCTTCCCAGGCAGTGATGCTCTCTGGACCTCATTCAAGAAAGGCGAATTCGATATCTATTATGCAGCATGGGCTCCTTTCTATAATCTACATAAGATGTATGCAGGACTTCGTGATGCCTGGGTATATTGCGGTTATGAGGATGCAAAGGAGATGTTCCTGTCTTTTGCAGACTGGGCGATCAACCTGACTTCCGGTCTGACCGAGGAGCAGATGCAGGCTATGATGCGCAACGAGCAGGGTGGTATGAACGAGGTTCTTGCCGATGCATATGCAGTGTCCGGAGACATTAAGTATCTCGATGCTGCCCGCCGTTTTTCGCACAAGCAGATCCTGAATCCTCTTTCTGAGGGTATAGATCCTCTGGATAATCTCCATGCCAACACTCAGGTGCCTAAGGCTCAGGGTTTTGAGCGTATCGGAGAACTTTCCGGAGACCAGAAATATCTGGATGCGGGAAGATTCTTCTGGGAGACAGTGACCGGCAACAGGAGTCTTGCTTTCGGAGGAAACAGCAGAAGGGAGCATTTCCCTCCTAAGCAGGCCTATATCGATTTTGTAAATGATAACGACGGTCCTGAGTCATGTAATACTTACAACATGCTCAAACTGACTCAGAGCCTGTTCCGTATTTCTCCGTCTTCAGCCTATTCGGACTATTATGAGAGGGCTTTGTTCAACCATATTCTTTCTACCCAGCATCCCGAGCATGGTGGATATGTCTATTTCACTCCTGTGCGCCCGCGCCATTACAGGGTGTATTCCGCTCCTGAAGAGGCTATGTGGTGCTGCGTCGGAACAGGTATGGAGAATCATGGAAAATATGGCCAGTTCATCTATACTCATGCTGATGATGCCTTGTATGTGAATCTTTTCGTGGCTTCGGAACTTGACTGGAAGGACCGTGGTGTCGTTATACGCCAGGAGACTTCTTTCCCTTATGGAGAGACTTCACGTATAACAGTGGCCAAGGGTAAAGGCCACTTCGCCATGAAGGTGAGAAGACCAGCATGGGTCGCTGACGGAGAGTTCAAGGTTCTCTTGAACGGTAAGCAGGTGTCTGTAAAGACAGGTGATGACGGCTATGTCTCGATGGACAGGAAGTGGAAGAAGGGAGACGTTGTCGAGGTGGTGTTCCCTATGCATACAAGCGTGGTACCTCTTCAGAATGAGCCCCAGTATGTTGCTTTCATGCACGGACCTATCGTTCTGGGTATGAAGACCGGAACCGAGGATCTTCGCGGAATCATCGCCGATGACAGCCGTTTCGGCCAGTATCCAGGCGGAGAGTCTCTTCCTGTGGATAAGGCCCCTATGCTCCTTTATGGTGATTCTTCGTTGGAGGACTGTCTCAAGCCTGTACCAGGCAAGCCTCTGCATTTTACATTCGAGGGTATTGAGATACTCAATCCTATAGAAGGTGAACTTCAGCCGTTCTATACCATCCATGATTCCCGTTACATGATGTATTGGCTTGCCATGTCCAAGGACGGATATCAGGAATATCTTTCCGATCTTGCGGAGGTTGAGGCAGAAAGGATGAAACTGGAGGGCCGTACCGTAGATCATGTACAGCCTGCAGAACAGCAGCCTGAGACCGACCATAAGATGCTTTTTGAAGCGTCGACTACAGGCAATACCGAGAATGTCTTTTTCCGTGAGGCCCAGAACGGAGGATGGTTCAGTTATGAACTTGAGACTCAGAGCAAGACGGAACTTTCCCTTTATGTGAAGTATTGGGGAGTGGATGACTGGGGAACACGCCGATTCGAGATACTTGTTGACGATGAGAAACTTGTCGAGGTCAACAATTCCCGCCGCTGGCGTTCGTCTGTGTTCAAGACAGAGGAGTACCGTATCCCTGCGTCCATGCTTGAAGGCAAGAAATACATCAGAGTCCGTTTCCAGAGTAAGCCGGGTACGCAGGTGGGAGGAATATATGAACTTCGTCTTGTGGAGTCCAAACCTACTGTTGCGGTGCTCGGAGATTCATATTCCACCTTTCTGGGACATATACCGGAAGGTAATGCCTACTGGTATTCTTCACGCCCGCAGGGCAACAACGACGTCGTGAGGGTTGAAGATACATGGTGGAGACAGTTCTGCGAGGCAGCGGGATATGACCTTGTCCTTAATGAGAGTTGGAGCGGTTCGACCATATGTAATACAGGATATAACGGAGTTCCGTGCCCGACCTGGTCTTTCATCGCAAGAATGAAGAATATTGTTGCAGGAGAGAATGATCCTGACCTTATCCTTATCTGTGGCGGAACTAATGACTCTTGGGCAAACTCTCCTATAGGTGAACTTAAGTTCGGCGACTGGACTTCAGAGGATCTGTCTTCTTACCTTCCTGCATGCTGTTATATGCTGGATTACCTTGTCAAGGAGGCTCCGGATGCCAGGATTGTCTGTGTCATCAACTCGGAACTGAAACCGGAAATCACTCAGGGTCAGATTGATGCCTGTGCCCACTATGGTGCTCATGCCTTGCTGCTTGAAGATATAGATAAGATTCTCAATCATCCAAGTGTAGCAGGTATGACCGCAATGAGCGAGCAGGTTGCCGCGTTTGTGGAAAAGTTTTAACCGAACAGATGGGTGTTGAGGTCTTTTAGGATCATCCTGTCGAACAGCCAGTGACGTGAGCCTCCGTCTGTCCTTTTGAAGAAATAGGACCGAGGGTCAAGAACCATGATGGGGCGGATGCGCCAACTTTCATTGTATTTGTTCTGCCAGTCCAAAAGGCAGTATTCCCACCAGCCTCTGTCTTTTCTCCACCATTCTATGGCCTTGAATCCATTGTTGAGGCCATAGGATGTCACATAGTGGGCGTTGGGATAACCTGCGCTGTTATACACGTAGTCAGGACTCAGACTTAAAGGAAGAAGTCTTCCGAATGTTACGCGGCAGATTATAACCACGGGATGATAATTGCTTCTGGCATAATGCAAGGCCGTGCTTGTGCGTGGGGCGAAGTAGATGCCGTCTCCTGCATAATTGCCTCCTCCGACATTCCACACTCCGTCCTTGCGCGTTGCAAGCATACGTTTGAAGGAAGTCCTGGTGGGGCATTGTATGATGGCTTCTGCGGCTGCATGCGAAGTTCCGTGGTACATGGTTACGGTAGGGAAGACTATGTCGAGGGCTGTGAAGATAAGGCATTCGATCATAGTGAGAGTACCATGATAGACCGGATATTTGAAGATGCGGAGCGGAAGATAAAGAATCCATTCGCCGAATCCTCTCTTGCCTTCATCGATGTCGCTCGGTACCAATACTTCCGAAAGATAATTCCAGAACTCATAAAGAGGGCGTAGTACAAGATTGAAGGCAACTGCGTTGATCAGTCTCAGAGGAGTCATCAAGATATAGAGCGGTACTCTTGCGATGATATCAAGTATCCTCCAGAAATCTTTCGATCCCGATGGAGGATACTTCATGAAGATACGCCACGGCTTATGTGCGAATATCTGGAGAGAGTTCAATATCCTGAAGGGCAGGAAAGCCAGAAAGAACAGGATATAAAGAAGTCCGAACTCACTTATCAGATCTCCCAGTATCTCGAAAGCCGCTTTGAGCAGACCCTGCAACAGGCCCCATAGAAAGGGGACGACAAAGAAGATGAACAGTAATGTGCCGAGTATGCCCATGAACGTTGTGAGATTATTTTATTGCTTCGATGAGTTGGTCACAGATGCTCTTCATACCCTTTATCGAAGGGTGACCGTTCTGTTTCTCGATATCGTAAAGTTCAATCAGTTGTACTCCGTAGTGCTTGCACACTTCGCGGCTTGATTCATTGATCTCTTCGCGGAGTTCAGAGTTGAGGATCGAGTAGATCTTAGCCTTCGGATACTTCTTCTGGAGGCTGTCGATAAGGCATGCGTAAGCCGGTCTGAAATTCTTGCAATCCTCTGCTGTCCAGTCTTCCCACTTGTACTCTCCGATAGGAGAACCTGCCCAGGCGTCATTTGTACCTCCGAAAATGAATATTATGTCAGGGTTGCCGAGCATGTCTACACGAGAGTTGAAGGATGACTTGGATGTATCCATCCTGCCGTATCCTGTGTTGCAGATGGTTGTACCGCCCCACGAGTTGTTCGCTTCCAGTTCATATCCCTTAGCCTTGATATAGAGGTCCCACCAGGTCTCTTCCACCTTAGTCACGTCATTACGGTCGTTTGGATAGAACGGAGCATATCCTTCTGGATTACACCCTGTAAAAGTTGAATAAGAGTCTCCTAGAATTGAAACCTTCTTGGTCTGCGCAGAAGCGCAGCACGCCATTCCCAGCGTTACTGCCGCTGCAAGCATCAATGTGAAAAATCTTTTCATACTAAAAAACTTAACCTCCTAGGTGTAATTGTTTTAAAAATCTAAGGTTTTGATTTATATGCTGCCCTAGGGCAAATATGGTGTGTTGCGTGGATCAAGATGCAGATTGTTCCCAACCGGCTTTCAATCTGTCAGGTTGGGCTTTGGTCTCTTCTTATACTGTCATGTCGAGCGACCAATGGGAGTCTAGACATCTTTATAGAGGATTTATCAAGTCTGTTCGTTTCGGTTAGATTAAAATATATTTCAGAATGAACAGAACTGCAAGTATGTACATAGCGGGAGACAGTTTCTTGAACTTACCGCAGATCATGTTCATCAGTACATAAGTAATCATACCTATAAGAATTCCATTAGAAATGGAGTATGTCAGCGGCATCATTATCATACACACGAAAGCCGGAATTGACTCTGAGAAATCCTCGAAATCAACATTCTTGATCTGCTCCATCATCAGCAACCCGACAATTATCAAAGCAGGAGCGGTGGCTGCAGACGGAATTGAAAGGAATAGCGGAGAGAAGAATATTGCTACTGCGAAACAACCTCCGACAATCAGAGCAGTCAATCCGGAACGACCTCCCTGAGCCACTCCTGCAGCACTTTCCACATATGTCGTAGTCGTAGAAGTTCCTAAAAGAGCACCTACAGTAGTAGCAATGGAGTCTGCCATGAATGCCTGCTTTACTCTGTAGATGTTACCATTTTCATCTACCATCTTTGCCTTTGTACATACTCCCACAAGCGTTCCCACAGTATCAAACATATCAATGAAGAAGAATGTGAAGACAACCACGAGCATGTCGACCGAGAGGATATGATCGAACTCAAACTGACAGAAGATCGGTGCTATGGATTCAGGTGCTGATACGATTCCCTTGAACTCAGTCACACCAAGAGGAATACCGATGATCATAGTGATGATGATTCCAAGAAGGATTGCTCCAGGTACATTACGGGAATACATGAAGCCGGTAATGACCAGACCTATAAAAGCAAGCAGAGCAGATCCGGATGTGATGTCGCCGAGGGTCACAAGAGTTGCGCTGTCTTGCACTACGATACCAGCACTCTTCAGACCGATGAAAGCGATGAAGAGTCCGATACCGGCTCCTATGGCATTCCTCAGACTCATCGGAATCGCATTCACGATGGCTTCTCGTAAGTTGGTAAGTGTCAAGACTATGAAGATAATTCCCTCAATAAGTACTGCTGTAAGGGCGAACTGCCATGAGTAGCCCATTCCCATGCATACACTGTAAACGAAGAATGCGTTCAATCCCATTCCTGGGGCAAGACCAAACGGCAGTTTGCCAATAAAAGCCATTGCAAGGCATCCTACTATGGCTGCCAAGGCTGTGGATGTAAATACAGACCCTGCGGGCATGCCGTCAAGTTCGCCGAACATCGTAGGATTGACAGCCAGGATGTACGACATGGTGAGGAATGTGGTGATACCGGCAACAATCTCAGTGCGGACCGTTGTCTTTGTGGAATCAAATCCGAATAGTTTCTTAAGCATATCGTTTCAGTTTAGAAAGTCCATTTTGCACCTATGGCAGGCATTGCGTGGAATCCCTTGTCAACAAAGTTCGCAGAAAGTTCCAACTCTCCACCGATACTAAGATGTATGTTTTCCCATCCTTTGATCTTATTCAGGTTCACCCAGAACTGAGGTTCTGTAATGAATATGAATTCTGTTCCCTGCCATGGACGATGTTCTCTCCAGAAATCGGCGAATCCGCTGAATGTACACCAGCCTTTCGCGAACTCGATTCCCCACACACCTGTAATCTGGAAATTGTGCATCTGGCACTTGCCCAAAGCATCGACTGTTCCCGGGATTGCCTTGTACATTGCAGAGATTGACCATGTTTTTGTGTAATCCTTCGAGTGTCCGGAATATGTAAGACCTCCCAGGAATGCATTGTTGAATGCGGTTCCTACGCTGAGTCCTCCGTTATATTCCAAGTGAACGGACAGCCAGTTTACCTTGGAATCCTGCCAGAAATTAAGTTCACGGGCAATTTCCCAATATGCTCCTGTCGCCTTAGGTGTATAGTCAAAGTCTAGGAAGAAGAATGTGCTTCCGCCTGCATCAGGACGGAACATTTCCACAGTTGATGTGGTACATCCTCTACCAGCGTCATAGAATAACTGCAGGTTCTGAGCCTGTAGTTTATTTATCCCTGATATAGAGATAATAGATAAGAGCAGCAGAGATGTAATGAATGTTTTTTTCATAAATTCAGATTCAATGGTGTAAATGTAGCGAATTTTTAACAAATTGTTGTGAGGTAAGGCCCCATCAATTCATTGCTGCGGATAAATTTAAAAATAATTTTATATCATTCATCATTTCATCATACATTTTCTTTTTGGACTTGTGGGCTGACGGATGGAAACTATCAATCAAAATCTTGTTTGATGATGGTGAATGATACAACCATTCAGTTTCAGAGATTGGTTTTAAATCAGGTAGATAATTCTTGACTATAAAATTTTTTATCCTCCCACCTCCCCCACAACATAGGATAATATCTGCATCATAGATCATTATCTGTTCGAGCAACAGATCTCCATAAGTTTCCAGATGGTATTGCAACACATCGTCAGGACAACTCGCACCTCCGAGCGATTTCTTACAATTGACACGTGAAATCGGAGCAGTTTCATAGAATTTCCTTAATTTGTCCCATGATGGTGTCATGTCATAGTCGGTTATATCATTACCTGACATAGCATTTAATATGGAATATGCCCACAAAGTGAGATTCGGATAGAAGTATTTGGTTTCGGTCTTAACTGACTCCTTGTCAATATTATTCAATCTTCCTGTTTCTTCTCTGATATCCCAGGCAGAAACATCATGCAAATCTTTGGTGAGAATCAGCAGCCTTTTAGCAGCAGAGTCCCATTGCAATGCCTCATGCCCTCTTGCCCTCGTCCAATATCCTGTATCATCTTGATTAGAGACATAATCGATTTCACCGCGATACAATATACCGTCAGGAACAAAATCTGACATGGGTTCATTTTCAATCATTCTGGTTTTCCATCTTTTGAAAAGTTCTTCTTCCTTTTCGTAATATTTGTTCATAGGATATATTATTTCAGATATAGAATGATCATAGGCACAAAAGTCAAGTATGTCAGAAGAGTCAGGATATTGTAAATCTTTCCTGACTGGAATGTCCGGATAGTAAACATTATCAGAGGAATAGAAACAATACACAGAAATAAGGTCCGATAAAGTACTTCCGGTGCATGAATCCATATAGCACCAGCAATGACAAGTGCTAATGCAGAGAGGATAATAAGCCTCAACTTTGTCCTGTGCGAATTTTCATTCTTGGAACGCAACCAAACGAGCATGGAAATCACATACAGCATGCTGAATAGAATTGAAAGTAACTTAAAAGCAAAGGTGTCCATAAGATATCATATTATACGGTCAAAACTAAAGTGGACACAAAGGTAGAATCCATGATTGCTTAAACTTGGCAGATATAAATAAATTTTTGTAAATTGCTTACTTTTGGCAGGCAAGACATTTACCTTTGCAGAAAATCAAGTTTTCATATGGGAGAAAAATTGCACTTCGGATATAACAAGGATTATAATATAGGTTACACAGGAGATTATCTTGAGTACATGATATCCACAAAAAAGAATGTGCTTGTTCTTGATGGGGAGGGTGGCGAGGCTCGTCGTGGAAAGTTTGGTATCGGAGCACCCAAGATTGTCAATAAGAACATCGTTAATGATGATTTCATGGACTACTACGAACATTTCATAGAATATGGCACAATGCGCAAATTGAGGTCATTGAAAAAGATATGCGGATTCTGTGTAAACTCCGATAGGGTCAATGAATATTTTATGGAATTATCCGATTCATTGGACGTCAGTAAATTTGACAATTCACAATACTCTACAAGGGAAGAGTGGGAGATCAAAGTCTGGGAGGATATTTATATGAAATATCAAACTAAGCCTGACGAAATCCGCTCATATTGGCGTAAGATCACATTCCTAAGTGATCAGGTTATGTCAGAAGAGTGTTTTGACAAACTGATCAATGAATGTGGAGATATTTCATATATCATAGTAACTGATGTATTTACATATGAGCATCTGCCATCATCAGGACGTCCTGTAGATATTAAGACTTCAGAAGGCATAATCGAGGCATGGGAAATCAGACCGGGAGTAATAATGTTTTATATGCCATTGAAGGGCGGAATGCCCGAAGAAGCAATACATATTTGGAGCAAAGTATTTGAAGAAGTATTCTATAACAGTGAAGACCATGAGACTGTATCAGATAAATAGATGGGCATATATCAGCGAGTCAAAGGTAAATAAGTTGTTAGATTTGCTATATGATGGAACCTTCGTTTCAAATGCTGAGTATGATATAACTACCCAAGTGTATAATTATTTGAACGTGATATATGAGCATATAAACGATAATGACTGGTTCATATATAGTTCAGATAGACAGCGTGTGGCATTCAATACATATCTGAAACCACGGCTAGAACTTGGGGATGATTACATCTTTGCACAATTCAAGAAGAACGGAATTCAGTTTAAACAAGAGTGGGAACTGGAGTATTTCTCTATAAGAGGAAAGAATCAGGGGACGGTAGATTTCGGTCTTGACAAGTCAACACCACTTACATATAAACAACTGTCAGACAAGATATTGAAATTATCATTCGGCTTCAACCACCTTTTCATTAATGACAAGGACAGAATAGAAAGGTTTCCTGATGACATTCTGGATGTTTTCACTGACCTTAATGACGAAAAACAGAAGAGGATGCTTTGCTCGCTAATCAAATTTTCAATACTTAACGACAATGATAACGTCAGTAGATTTAAGGTTGTAGATGGAGAAGGAATGGTATCGTCATCTTTTGACAGCACCAAGTTTCTGCCATGCAAGAATTCGACTAAAGCAGGAAGAGTTCTTAATGAGTTGCCTTATTCTTTTTTGTATCCGGTATGCTTGACAAATCCGAATAAACCGGATTGCGCTATTATATTCAGGAAGCAATATAGGGGTGCATACACACAGTTGGTTGCTAAAACCATAATATCCTTATCTGATGCACAAATGGATGCACGAGTATATGTACAGGACTTGAATGGTACATGGCTGTCAAATGAAAATGTATCGACAGACTCAAACGAGAAAGAATAATTATTATATTTGTATGCCTGTAATATTAAAACTGATATTAACCGATAAGTCGGCGATTATGAGTCTTATGTGACTTGTGGTTTATGATCGACATTTAGACAAGTCAGTTTATTAAAGCATTTAAGTTATGGGTATTACAGCAGGCACTATTCTTATTATTCTTGGTACAACACTTGTCGCTTTAGGAAAAGCGATGAATGAAGCCGCAGATAATAGGTAGCCACGAGGCAGATCGTAATGGTCTGCCTTTTTGTTTGCTTGCTTTTGGCAGACAAGTGATTATATTTGCATAAATTCTAAAGATATGGCTAATAATTACCTTAATCGCTACGCATGGTTAATAGAAGTTATCAAAAGATACGGACACATCAGTTATGCTGATATAAGCCGTCATTGGGAAAATAGTGCTCTCAATGATAAACGCGAAATCTTGCCAGAAAGAACATTTCATAACCACCGCAAAGCAATAAAGGAGATCTTTGGGATAAATATTCTCTTCAATAAGACGAAGGGCTACTATCTTGACACAGCAGAAGTGTGTTCCGAGGAGATGACAAACTGGCTTTTGACATCTATGTCAATTAATTCAGTCATTAAAGAAAGTAAAGATTTAAAGGACAGAATCATCTTCGCTGATGTTCCTTCCGGTAAAACCTTCCTTACTGATTTCATCAATGCGATGAAAGACTCTAGTATACTGAAAGTCCGATACAAGAAGTTTGATTCTGATACTCCTAAAGAATATGATCTGAGCCCATATTGTCTGAAAGTATTCAAACAAAGATGGTATCTGCTCGCTAATGATGAGCAGGAACAGTTCTTGAAAATCTTCGCATTGGACCGCATTCTAGAAGTCAGTCAAACCGGTAGGACGTTCAAGTTTCCTGATGACTTCTGTTCTGAAGAATATTTCGGTAATTGCTATGGAATTGTCCATGATGAAACAATCAAACCTCAAACCTTAAAACTTAAGGTCTGGGGAAGTCAGAGAGATTATTTCAAGACACTTCCGCTACACAAGACAATGGAAGAGACTGAAACACACGATGATTATTCAATCTTCACATGCTGGATTGCTCCTACATGGGATCTGGAGTTGGAACTGCTGCAATGTAGTGAGTGGGTAGAAGTCATTGAGCCGATCAGTATGCGGGAAAATATGATAAGAAGGGCAAAGAATATTTTAAAAGCATATAGCGAACCTTCTGAGTGAAGTCCAAACTTAATTGCATTCTTGTCAGTGATAGCGTAAAATCAGTGCTTAGTCAATCATTACCAGCAAAATGAAAACAATAGAAGTAGTAGCGGCGATAATTGTCCGCGATGGAGAGGTCTTCTGCACTCAGCGTGGGTATGGCGAGTGGCAGGGGTGGTGGGAGTTTCCTGGTGGGAAGATAGAGGTTGGAGAGTCGCCGCAGGAGGCGTTGAAACGTGAGATCCGTGAGGAACTGGATACGGAAATCGAGGTCGGTGCGCTTTTGGAGACCGTTGAGTGGGATTATCCGAACTTTCACCTGACCATGCATTGTTTCTGGTGCGCTCTGCAGTCAGATTCTCTCTGTCTGAATGAACATCAGGCCGCGACATGGCTCACTGCTGACAATCTGATGTCTGTCAAGTGGCTACCTGCCGATGAGGAACTGCTGGGTAAAATTATAGGCAGTATCAAGAACCATGGTTAGTCTGCCAATGACTTAGTGATAGAGGATGCATGTCGGGAAAATGTGGGGAAAGAAAACAGAAAAACCCTCGTAGAAAGCACTCTACGAGGGTTTTGTGTACCCTGTGGACTATCTGTTTTCGAACCAGTTTATGGAAGACTTGGGGCGAATATATAGTCTCAGGAATTATTTTCCGTCGTTTGATGATTTATAATACTCTTATTTGGGGAAGAATTCATCAATCCATTTGTTTGCTACCGCTGCTTTATATGCTCCATGGGCTTTACGGGCAAACTTAGTTCGAGTAGCATATTTCTGTGCTTCTTCTAATGTGTTGTCATAAAACCACTTCTTGTTGTGAGCGATTCTTTTGGTTTCAAACCATGTGTAGTCTTTTATCCAACCATGTTCTCGTGCACTCACATATGCGGCATTAAACTTCTTGATGAAAAGACTTACTCTTGTGCAGGTAAGTGCGGCATTATAACAATTCTCATAACTATCCCAATAGCCACTAGGTTTTTGCATTTCTTTAAACCATATATAGTCGTCAAGCCATCCATTTCGTCTCGCAACTTCATATGCGCTTCTACATAAAGAGGCAAATTCTCCTCGTGTCTGATATTTTTTTGCTTCTTTGTAGCATGTTTCTTTTACCCACTTATTGGATCCAATCTTTCCAATAGAACCTGATTTTGCTCTATTAATTATTTTCCATCCATTGGACTTATATATTTCAATATAGTATCCCTCTTTTTCAACTCCCTCTGCAATAGTAAGATTGTTTTCAAGTATTTTTATTTTAGGGACGGCTAGATTGTTGTTTTTTGCAAACAGATATACTGAATCATTTTCTACAAAGATGTGTTCTTTGTCTCTAATATGAGTGCGTCGCATGAGGGTTCTGCCTACATATACAGACTTAAGACTTTCAAACTCATATGAATATACGCAATCAACCTTGTCTTTGGAAAAATCGATTCTGTCATCTTTTAACCATGTAAAATCGTCAAGCCAGCCATTGACTCTCGCTTTGCTATATGCGGTTCCGTTATTGTCGTGAAACTCTCCTCTGCTTTTGTATTTCTTTGCCTCATCTGTCACCCTGCTCTTTGTCCAATAATTTGTGGGCTTTTGTTTGGATTCAAACCAAGTGTAATCATCTAGCCATCCATGATTCAACGCGGCTTGATAAACTCCAACATTCCCTCTTGCGAGTGCCACTCTTGATTCATAATTCTGAGCTATCTCATAGCAGTCTTTGTAAGTATATGGGGCGTGCTGTTTTATATTGAACCATGTATAATCTTTTATCCAACCATTTGACCTCGCTTTCCCATAAGCACTTCCATTCCCTTTTTGAAAATCTGAGGAGCAATTATACAACTTAGCGATTTCATAAACTTCATCATATGTATATGGAGTATGCTGTTTCCTGATGAACCAATCATAATCTTTTAACCATTTGTTGTGTCTCGCAGCGTTATATGCACTTCCATTTAGATGGCGCATTTCAGAAGCGCATGAGCATTGCTTTGCAATCTCATAGCACCTGTCATAAGTATAGATTAGTTTAGACATTAATTGAGTTGAAAAAACGGCATTGAGAGAATATGACTATGTTTCCTTTTAGTGGAAATGCGTGTGTAAAGGTAGTAAAATTCTGTATAATTGCTGTTATGGTGCTTTTGGTCGAACCGCTGAATTCAATCCGATAATACCGATTCTGATAGGTAGAGAGGCGTTTTTTAATAATAGCGGAGTCCCAGTTAATACTAAGACTCCGCTTCTGTACCCGGAGCCGGGGCGGGATTTTTAAATCTGAGTAGTCCGAGAGTGAATCTTATGGAATGTTGCGGCGTGGATAAGTGGTTGTAAATCAATGCTATAAACTTGAATTAAACTTAATCGGATATACTCTGATTTAAGAGAATTTGTCAGATGTGGGGAAAATGTGGGGAAAGATTTTTAAGTTTCTATATTTGCAGAAACGACAAAAAAGAGAAGATATATGACAGTAAAATTCTTGATCAGGAAAGAGGGTAGGAGGACGGTTGAAG
>JAZRGY010000134.1:0-4403 GCA_045644485.1 Candidatus Cryptobacteroides sp.
CCTGAAAAGCATCCTTGACTTTACCTCAGGATCGTGTTTTCCGCGAAGGTCGTGCGGTGTCTGCCCTTTTGTCCAAAGCGCAACCTCACAGAAAGCGACTTCACATTGAGGTCTAAACAGACTGAACTCCAATTTGTCAACCCCGCTGATATTCAATGTGTAATGCTGGGCCAGATCCGAATCTCTCACTACCTGCTCAAAGACCCTCTTGCCATCGGCATGAATCTGAACGATATTAGGGTCATATTTTCCATGACCTTTATCCGGACCCATTATGAACGAGATGGTTTCATATTTGCCTCCCAGATTGAATACCGCGCGGCCACAATAATTGTTTATCACACTCAGGACAAAGCAGTTGTTCCAGGTATCACCACCTTGGATTTCATGAGAAGAATATGCATCATATAATTCACTCTCCACCGGCTTATAGGCCTTAGTAAGATATACTGGAGTCTGTGCAGAAAGCAGAACGCTCATCAGCAGAAACGTCATAGTCAAGAACACATGCTTTTTCATACGAGTAAGTTTTGAAGCCAAATTTAACTTTTTTTATGTACTTTTGCAATAAAGAGGTTAATTATCGGAAATGGAACGGGAAGAATTACTTAAACTGATTGAATCAAAGGAAGTTATAGGAGTTGACCTTTCTGGGCAGAGACTCGAGAAAATCGACTTTACAGGGTGTAGAATTGAAAGGGCAAGTTTCAAAGGATGCGAACTTATACACTGTCGTTTCCGCAATGCGAAAATTTCCTGGAGTGACTTCAGATATGCTGAGATACAGCACGGAACCTTCGAGGGAGCAAAAATCGAATTTTCCGATTTTTATCGTGCCTTCATTGATGGTGTCGTGATATTCAGTGGTTCATCATTCTCTAACTGCAGTCTCAACAAGACCTACCTTGGAGAATGCGCAATCATCCGCAAGGAAAATCTCAAGGACAACCGGATCCTTCAGCAGAATAAGGAAGAATACAGAAAATTTCTTGTAGACTGGCACACATACGGTACCGGCGAAAGGACTAACGATATAAATATAAAATCTGATTGGAGCCCGGATGCCGCTGTTGATGCCAGATGGTCAGATGCAGAGGTAATCTACAAGAATTTCAATGCATTATGGGCAGGTAAAGGCTATTTCGGAGATGGTAACTGGGCTTATGTTCAAGGCAAAAAAATGGAGCGCAGACGTATGATCAGCGAACTCTTCAACAAGTCTGTAAAGCCTGTCAGGAAACTGACAAATCTGTGGCACATCCTGACTAACGTTATCTCAGACATATTCTTCGGATATGGCGAGAGTATGTTCAAGATGATAGTCACATACATTCTTACTGTTTTCTTTTTTGCATGGGTATTTGCTGAAAACGTAAGTATACTTGAATATACTCAAGCCCTGGCCATCAGTTTGAAAAATATGGCCGGAATGGACTCAGAATCAATTCGCGGAGTCTCCCCTCTTGTGGATATGCTCAATGTGATTCAGACTACCATAGGAATTCTCCTGACCGGAATATTCGGATTCATCCTTGGCAACAAGATCAGAAATCAGTAAATCATTAAGGACGGAGGTCAAGTTCTAGCAGGTTGCGGGTGAGACCTCCGTATTTTGTAATTGTCTTCTTGACTTCAAATCCTCTCTTGATGAAGTTCTGACCGCTATGATTGTTCTCAGGATTGACGGTCGCATGGATGTATTTCGCACCGGCGCAATCGGCGACTTCCAAAGACCAATCGATGAAACGCTGCTGCAGACCATAACCTCTCCACTGCGGATCGACTGCCACGATATCGAAGGTGATCGACTCTTCTGGCTTGGCACCGAAATCAACGGCAAGATTTCGTTCTCCGGGACGATTGGCCACAAGTACACAGTAAGCAATAAGATTACAGTCCTGATCATATGCCCCTGACACATGGTCGATCTGAAGGGATTCCATGAGTTCTGCTCGACTCAGCGGAAAGAGAAGACTCTTGTCCTGCAGGTTTTCCATAATAATATCCTGCAGACTGAGAACCTCGCTCATATGATCGAATGTAAGCGTCTTTATTGAGAATTCTTCTCCCTTGACCTCGAAGCGATACAACTCTTTCCTGTTGCCTGTATATCCCCTGTCATGAAGATATAGTTTTCTGCTCATGAAGTCCTCTGAAATCATATATTGTGAGCACGGGATGCTGCGTGTCCATGTCGTCTTGTCCTTGCTTTCAGATTTGCGATGGCGTATCCATATCTGACAGAGTTCAAACAACTGTACATAAGAAGACGAGGTAGGAAGCAGGTAGTGTTCTTGAATATATGGGTTATTCATGAACAGGAAGAAACGATAGCCAAACAGGTCGTCAAGATCTTCTATATTTGCAATGTGATGCCTATGGAGCATATAGAGATTCTCAAAGAAAGTGCAGTACTGGGCAACCTCGACAGAGGATACATCTTTCCATTTCTCATCTGAATAGTCCCCTTCCATCTCGCAATCCTCAAGCACCTGATAAACCTTCATCAGACGGTCGCTGTCATGGAAATAATTATTCAGATTGATAAGCATTTCACTGCAGGTCACATCCTGACCGTTCTTGAGTTCGACAGCGATGAAAATCGTACCTATCAGCGTGACAGCCAATGAAAAGATGCCGACAGATGCCTCATCCCCCGTATGAAAATAATAAATGCTGGCCAAGCATAGGATGATGAGAATAATCGACGAGAATACAATCATCATCGACAGTTTTGTCTTGTACTGCGGTATTTTCATAAAGCACAAATGTTAATAATGATATCTCTAATATGGATGTCTGACAAGTTCAGTTTTTTTGAACGCAATCAGTTGGAAACCTTAATCTGTCAAACCTTTTGCAAATATAGAAAAGTATAGGTAAAAATCCGACTGAGCAGACTTACTTTGGTGCTGCACCATCACATGAAAATGATTACAATCGGAGTTACTACCCATGCGATGCCAAGACTACCGAGACTGAAGATATCGATTTCCCCTTTGCTTATGTCGGGAATCTCCCGAAAAAGACGTACTTTTGCGACCCGATACAAATAAAACGTAGACATGACAAAGAATGAAACAGTTAAAGGGATATCAAAGCACACAACTGTGGTGATACCGGAGCATAATGTTTCTAACTTCAACTTCAAGAACCTGATAAAGTAATATGGGAATTGGTAAATGGATAGCGGGAGCACTCGGATGGGCTATGTTAGGCCCTATCGGAGGAATCCTCGGATATTATTTCGCTTCAAGACTCGAAAGACTTTCAGAAGCGACCGTAGTCTATGGAGAAGACCAGACCTGGAACCAGGGTCAGAGGAACAGTTTCCTCATGAGCCTTCTGGTCCTTTCGGCATCAGTCATCAAGGCAGACGGCAAGACCACTTCACAGGAACTGTCAACCCTGCGCAGTTTCTTCACAAGGAACTTCGGAGCGCAGGCAGGAGGTGAGGCGGAAGAGATCGTAAGAGAACTTCTGACCAAGGACTACAACCTTTATGAGGTGTGTGGACAGATCCGCTCCTGCATGGACTACTCGCAGCGTCTGCAGTTGTACCACTACCTCGTGGCTCTCGGCGCATGTGACGGCCTGCATCAGAGGGAGGTCGACGTCCTTGAGACCATCGCAACCTACATCGGTCTGTCAAAGGCGGAGGTGGATTCCATCTTCGCACAGTTCCGTCCAAGCAACGACAGCAACTACCGCATACTGGAGATCGAGCCTAGCGCTACTGATGAGGAGGTGAAGAAGGCATATCGTAAGATGGCCATCAAGTACCACCCGGACAAGGTAGCCACCCTTGGAGAGGATGTTCAGAAGGCTGCCGAGGAGAAGTTCAAGGCAGTAAGTCAGGCTTACGAGGCCATCTGCCGCGAAAGAGGCATATAGGAATAAAGAGTATCTTTGTATGACATTGTTGGAGTCTTCCGACACTCAGGATGACTACATTAACTGGAAATATCTCAAAATAAACTCTAAATCATGAAAGTCATCATTACAGGAACTACAGGATATGTCGGCGAGGGCGTGATGCTCGCATGCCTGGACAATCCCGAGATAGAAAAAGTACTCAGCGTCAGCAGAAGGCCATGTGGAAACACCCATCCGAAACTTGAAGAATATATCGTCCCGGACTTCATGAAATTGGAAAAAGGAGATCCGAAACTTCAGGGTTACGATGCAGTGTTCTTTATCGCAGGCATCAGCAGCGTAGGACTAAAGGAAGAGCAGTATGTAGGAATCAGCCACGATATCCCGCTTCATTTTGCCGAGGTGGTCGGTCCCAAGGAGGATATGACCTTCGTCTATCTCAGCGGAGCCGGCAACTACAGCAGCACGACTCAGATGTGGGTGCGCGTCAAGAAGAGCACCGAGGATGCACTTGTTGCAATGCCGTT